>NZ_CAUTUT010000002.1:0-185907 GCF_963541955.1 Hoylesella pleuritidis
CGGGAAGACCTTATGTGATGGGAAGTCTGTTTAATGGTACCACCGCGGGAGGGGGATTTGCCGAAAATCACAAGAAAAGCCTTACGACCCGAAGCGGCTCTACGATCACTTTTGACGAGACAGCTCATACAATCCTTTTGCAAACGACACACGCCAATAAGATATTCATAGACGAGAAATACGGTACGATCTCTATCTCTTCAGCTGAGGAAGTGAATGTCAACACGAAAGAAGTGAACATCAATGCTTCCGAAAATATGAATGTGAATGTAGGAAAGAATTTCAGTATGTCAGTTGGAGAAGATGCAAATGTAAGTATTGGTGGTAATGCATCCATTAGTGTACAGGGAGGACTGACATCCGATGTCTCTAAGGACCTCAATTCAAGAATAGCTGGAGATGCTGTTCATCATATACAGGGAAATTTGGAAACTGTCTCAGAAAGACACATCAATATACATTCACTGTCGGAAATCAATATGGAGTCGGATGGTGAGACAAGTATCGCTTCAAAACAAAATATGTATATAAAAAGTAATGTCAAGGTTGATATCGCAAAAGGGTAAAAGATAGATAAATAGGAATATGAAAAAAGGAAGTATGCTGAAAGCTGCAATATTCTGTTTGGTAATATTTATAAATCCGTTTTATAGTTGTTCAAGCAATAGAAATTCAAATAGTAAAGATAAAAGTATGGATACAACTTTTTGTTGGGAACCACTCATTGCATCTCCCAGATTCTATCCGATGGAGACGAAATATGCAAGGGTCGGGATTGGCAATAGTGGAAATTGGGTGAGTGTTATGGAGAAATTTACGGGTATGGGTCTTGGTAATGCCGATGGCACCATCGATATGAGTAGTGTGACAGAAGATGGCAAGCTCGAAGTCCCGAGTAGCATTGATGTACTTTGGCTTTCCTACACGGAAAAGAAATTCTATCGAGTCAAGGCACAACTTCCACTGTATTTACAAAGTAAGATGCTAACGATGTTTAGAACGGGATACCGCCAGACGCGCCCCGAAGAACATTTGACGTATGATGGTTTCGTTATCAATATGTTGCCTAAGGGGCGTGTCTGGCTATATCTCACAGGAACAGGGCGTAGCGAGTTGGTCTGTGATTCCTTGCAAGGGGAGGAAGTACAGATGTCTCTGAAAGATTTTGATGAGGAGGGTTATGAATATCACAAAACTTTGGATGCTTTTTGCAAAGGAAGACTTTCTGATTATCCTGATGCCGTCGTAGAGAGTCTGAAGAGAAACGGTATTCCTGAGCATCTTTGGGAACAATACAAGTTAAGATATTCCTATAATATCACTTATTTTTTTGAAAATGAAAAGACGGTATTGGGGAATGACTATCTTTATCGTTTTCTTACCGGAGAATATTTCCATAGGGATGATAATGTAAAGCATCCAACATTGCCTTGCGTAAGGGAAATCCAATGTATTTGGAAAGTAGGAACAACAGAATATGACGGGTTTTTCTTTTTTGATGAGAACGAGATTATTAAGAAATATGCAGAAGCTTTCGGTTCTACGGAAAAGAAAGGAGAACTGGTAATTCATATCAGCAAATATAACAATAAGTTTGATATCTTCCTGCGTGTGGATGGCAAAAAATACCCTTTACAGAAGACAATGATTCACGTATTCCGTGATACACCGCAGAAACTGAAAGAAGATGATGAACCTTTTTATAATAATCATCGAGATATCTATTCAGGAGACATTCATTATATCGGAGAATAAAATTATGTATGGATATACAAACAGAAAATGCACGGTAGGATTAAAATCAAAGGATCAAAAACGTGAAAGCAAGAAGCTCTCTCTTACAGTCGGTGTTTTCTTCGACGGTACAGGTAACAACAAATATAATGTGAACTTTTGGGAAGAAAGGGAGCATATCCCTAAATCGGACAAAGAGAATTATACAAAATACCATAATATGGTTACTCCAAAGTGGTGGCATAGGGTTACTCCGAATGTTTTACACCCAACTTATGACAGCTATAAAAAAAGTACCAGAACGAATATTGCAATTCTATGGTACCTCTATAATACGTTGAAAATGCCTGACGCCATTAAGGTTTATGTCGAAGGTCCCGGTACAAATCGTCCGTCTGAAAAAATCAAACAAGGTACACGCTACAATGACGAAGAAGGGAAAGTCTCATCGGGGAATGCAGATAATGACAGTAACAGTGCATTCGGGAATGGGGGAACCGGAGTTAATGCAAAAATAGAGACGGCCTGTAAATTAAGTGCACAAAAGATTGCTAACGAAATTAGAAAAAGAAATCTGATTCCCAACGAACTATTCCTTACATTTGACGTTTTTGGCTTTAGCAGAGGGGCGGCAGAAGCCAGAAGTTTTATCAATAGAATGTTTTTAGGGAGAGTAAAGAATGATAAGACGGAAGGTCGAAATGTATGTCTGGAAAAACATCTCATAAAACATGGCATCAAATCAATATGTCCCAAAATACATATGAATGTCCGTTTTCTCGGCATATTTGATACAGTATCATCTTATAGTCCAAATTTTTCGATCAATCCTGATTTTAGTAATGATGTACAGGAGTTGGCTCTGAGAATCCCCAGTTATGTAAGGCAGAGCGTTCATCTGGTTGCTGCCGACGAATACCGAATCTATTTTGCGTTGACCAATGCTAATTCCGCGAGAGGCAGATGTAAAGAAATTATCTTACCGGGAGCACACAGCGATATCGGGGGAGGCTACTTACCCATAGAAAAGGAAGAAATAATGATGAATGGGGAATCTTACGGTCCGAGACAATGTAGAGGATATAAATCTTTAAAGGAGTTATATGACGAGAAATGGATATCTGAAATATGGTATAGGGAAAGAGACACTTATTTAAAGCGACTGGATAAAGGGACGATTCGTGAGGTCAAAGGGGATTACTCTAAGATACCCTTATATATTATGGGAGAAAATATCAAAAACGGTGGAATATCATTGAAAGAAGATGTATTTAAAACTTTTTCATCCTTATCGGGTAAAAATATAAGTCCCAAACTAAAAGCATTAAGACAATTATTGTTATCAAAGAGATTATATCATTTTGAGAATGGTAAAATAAAATTCTCAGGAACGCCTAATGATATGAAACTGATATATGCTGTACGGGCGGAATATATACATTTGTCCGCACACAAAGGAATTTCCAGTTCCGCAACTAAAAATAATGTAAGAATCGTATATAATGGATAGCAGGTTTTATCTTAACAAATATAACCGGTAACACTGTTGTATAGAAATAGTATGACAATGGACATTTATGGTGGAGTATATACTTTTTTCTCGGAAATCTTTTTCCCTAATGGACATAAATTTACTTATTGTAAGGATATAAGAATATCTTTCACTAAACCAAATAAAGGATACCGAACTTTGATTATAGACAAAGTGGCGGCAGAATATATTAACGGAGAGCTACCACAAGACTTCGATTTCGTAATGTCTTGGTTAGGTAATGTGCTCTACCCATTAAATATTGAGATATCCCCTACCGGCACTCCCAAAAGCATCGTTAACTTTAATGAAGTACGGAAAAGATATTCGGATGAAGGACAGCGAATAATGGCACATTACGAGCAGGCTCCACTTATAGTTCAATATGTTGAAACCTGTCTTGAAAGAGTCAGAGACGAGAAACTGTTCTTGCAACATATCGGCCAAAGCAATATATACCAGCTGATGGTATTGTGTATGGATATTTCTGGTCATAGTTATCAATTGTCAGATTTCCCTTTTACAAGAGATTCCCTTACTTTTCAATTTGTCATAGAAGATGAGAATGAAACGGAGTTATTACTGACTGTTCCAGAAATCAAGACGGAGCGCAAGTTACTCTCGCACGAGAGCAGAGCATATGTACATAAGACAGGTATGGGGACTTTCGACCATATACAATTTATATTGATCGTAGAACTTGAAGGCGATGGATATTATACAAGAAGACTGGAATTGAAACGAATAAAAGAATAGCGATGAAAGATGAATATGTAGTAAACGGAGCGATATGTCTCTGCAAATTCGGTACGACACCGGGCTTTCTAAAAGTGATGGACAATCAGGTTGTCTATATGAATGGCAAATTGGCAGCCACAGATAAGACATTGGGCAACCCCTTAGAAGCTCCCGGCTTTTGCCAATGCAAGAAGTCGTGGCCTCCAAAACCCTGCACTCCGTCTCTCGTGAAATGGACAGGAGTATACGACGGTGTGAGTATCAATAGCTCTTCGTCCCCGTTATTGGGAATAAGCAAGGGCACTTGTATCTTGGGCTGTCAGGATTGTATCTCTTTCCAAACGACAGGCCAGATTGCCATACCGGGGACGTCTCAAATAAGCAATTCTGCACTCTGCTTACAGGCAGATATAAATCCATTAGGGATTGAATTCCCTTAAAGGTCAGATAACTTTTAAACAAAAAACTGAATGCTCATTCATACGATAATGTGAATATAGAGTTAAATGAAAAAGATGGTTATCACATCATAGGAACGGATGAATATTAAAAGTAAAGATTAAGTTGATATTGCAAAGGGATAGAATAATGAAACAGTTGTTTGCACTAATATTATCAATCGTATTTTTTCTTATTATGATTTCTTGTACAATGGACAACAGCTCGAGAACAAAATTTCCTTGGGAACCTGCCGTCGCTGCTCCCATAAATTACCCAGTAGAAACTCAATACACTCTTGTAGGTTACGGGACAAATGGGCGGGAGCTATCCGTAATGGAACAGACTCCAAGAAGCGGCATAAGTGATCCCAGCGATGGTGCCGGAGTTTTGGAAGACGATCCAGGTTTCGATCTTCCCAATAGTCTAAGCATACTTTGGCTGTCGTGCACAGAGCAGAAGTTCTACAAAGCAGATATCAATTTGACTGGTCGGTCGGTGATACACTTTATACAGGTAACTTTTTCTTTAATGAGGTTGAAGTTGTCAGGAAATTTAAAGAAGCTTTCGGTACAGACCATAAGAGAAAAGGTGAATTCGTCGTACGGGTAAGCAAATACAACAACTGGTTTGATATCTTTTTATATGTGGAAGGAAGAGAATAATGGCTAAAGGGAAAAATATATACTTTATGGATAATAACGGCATTCATTTTAGTGGAAATAACGAGCTAAAAGCACAGATTTTAAATGTAAGAGCAGAATTTATTCATTTATCCGCTTACGATTCAGGATGGACCACTTTCTATGCTCATGAGGCAACCTCCAACAATAAACGTATCATCATTTATGATAATTAGTAAAAAACGGAGATATCTTATGTTATCTCTGACTTCTCCACTGAAAATGAGACTTGTTCTCTTGTATTCCAAATAGAGAAAGAAAATTGACAATCTGTCAATCTGTATGAATGGAAAACTAACCGCCACAGACCAAACATTGGGAAATACGTTTGAACCGTTTTCATCAATGGGGCCTCTGTTCCCTCGTTAGAAACGAGTAAGGGAATTTGTGCATTAGGTTGTCTTGATTGCATCTCGTTTCAAACATCAGGTCAGATTCCAGTTCCCAACAGCAAACAAGTAAGAGAAGCTGCAATGGCTTTGAAAACGATATTAACCCGCTATTGTAAATAAAATTCGCATACATTTTCTTCACCAAGAATTTATTTTGTTGGCAGAGAAAATTTAGGTATCTTTGCAGGGTATATAAACCACTGATTATTAAACAATTAAAACAATAGGAGAATTGAAATATACATTCACGCTCAAACCTGCATTAAAGAACTCGTTTCGGGCCGCCAACTTGAACTATTTACACCAGAGATAGGGATAGCAGAACAGAACAGGCCCCGCAAAGCGGTCGACGAGCTTCAGACCGACCGGTGAAATAGACTTACAGATGTGACCGAATATCATTACGGACAATATGATAAGTTGTAATTTTTTATTCTAAGCAGCCTATTTTCGAATTTATTTTCATACCTTTGTAGGCAATGTGTTGCGTTGTATAAACGAAAATATAATAATATATAACTTAAAAGAAAGTATGTAATTATGGCAATCTATGATTATGGAGTTGGCGGTAATGAGGTAAAAGTTGATGCCAACGAGTCGATAGCGGATATTCCTTCCAACCGAACGTTGTTGGTACAGAAACTTACGGACGATGCCCCCGTCAGCCCCGAAGCAGTTTACGGTCTGCAAACGGTAGAGGATGTTTTCGAACATTTTTCACCCTCTGTCGAGCTCGAGATGCAGAATGAGAATGGAGAGGATGTCAGCGAAACAATGGCTTTTAAGAATCTCGGCGATTTCGATGCTAAAAGTATGATGGAACGCAGCGAGTTTCTCAGTAAGCTCAATGTAGAGAAAGAACAGAACAGAAAGATTGCTCGACAGCTGTCGTCCAATAAGGCTTTGCTGAAAGCTTTGGAGAATCCGGAGAAACGGCAGGCCATTATCGATTTATTGGAAACTTCACTTGAAGAAATCAAAGGCACAGATGCCAAATAATCTCTTAAATTCAGAACAATGGAAAACGAAATAAAAGCAAAAGAACAGCAGCAGACCGTCGTAGCCAGTAAATCGGCGGTAAGAAAAGACGCATCGGCAGCCGCTTCTTCGTTAGACAAGCTGAAAGAATACGGCGGTTTTGCATTCTTAGAAAATATTATCGACGGTTTCTCGAACCTGAATC
The DNA here is from genome assembly GCF_963541955.1 of Hoylesella pleuritidis. Classification (NCBI taxonomy): domain Bacteria; kingdom Pseudomonadati; phylum Bacteroidota; class Bacteroidia; order Bacteroidales; family Prevotellaceae; genus Hoylesella; species Hoylesella pleuritidis. Next base: position 6,700 of record NZ_CAUTUT010000002.1, read on the forward strand.
CTACGCGTAAGGCGCGCCGCAACATCTTCTTGACAGACGAGCAGTGGGCGGGCGAACGCAAAGTGCTGGCTAACAGGCTAAGCGTGTGGTTGGAACTACTTAGAACGGGCGAGTCGGCCGAGAAAATGAGAGACAGAGCCAAAGATAAGGCTCAAAGCGTAGAGGATCTGCTTTACAAGAATCTGCACACGGCACTGAACCGGGTCCACGAATTAGAGACGGCCTACCGTTCGGTTGCTCTTTTCTATAAGAATACGGAAAGCAGCAAGGTGAAGAACGTGACGATCGTCAATGCGGATATGGCACAACTGAAAGATTTGGATAACACGCTCTTCATCGATTACATCGGTAACGAGCTCAGCCAGAACTTCGATCGCCTGGATCTGCGCCGCAACTATTCGATTCTGATCATTCCTGGCTACTTGGGATCTAATGCCGTGCTCGACAAATGGGCTAAGCTGGCACATAACAACAAGGTAATGCTTGTGACAGACTTCCAAGACTTGGAAACTCCGGACGATGTCGTCGATATCTTCTTCAATGCCGACCATACAGGTGGCGACGTATATAAATCGAACGTAATTATGACCTGTAACTATCTGTTAGGTCGTCCGCGGGTGGCAGAAGTAGGCGAGGAAGAGAATCTGTATGTTCCCGGTTCGGGTGCACTTGCTGGAAAGATATACAGCACGTTGATGTCGCAGGTAGTTGCCGGAAAGAAATTCGGTAGTCTGAATGAAGTGGAAAGCGTACGCTTCGACTTAAAGAAAAGCGAAATTTCCGAGCTCGAACGAATGGGACTTGTGCCGATGGTGAACGAGTATAGCAAAGTAATGGCTTTCTCGGCTAAGACACTTTTCAACGGCGATAACCTCGGTCTGCAAACCTACTCCGTCGTACGCGTATTCGACTACATCTCCAAGGTGTTGTTCGATTTCCTCAACCGACGTGCTTTCGAAAACTGGACGACGCGCACGGAAGCCGATCTGAGGAGTCAAATCGTGAGATTTTTAGACAGCATTCAAGGTCCGACGCGCTTGATCGAAAAGTTCAAAGTTATCAGAATCGAGCAAGATCCTAAGCAAAAAGATCGAGTACTATTAGATATTCACCTTACGCCTTACTTCCCCGCAAAGAGCTTTGTCATTCAGTTAGAGGGTCGCAAGGGCGACGCTCCGGAAGAAGCTAACTGGGAGAGTCAATACAACCAAGAATAAAACCATAGGCTATCGCCGACTTATATTTATTCCGATTAAAACGAAATGGCAGGGAAACATTTCCCTGCCATTTTTTTATCGCCACATAATAAAATACCAATGCTTTTTACATTCGGGGTCGGAAAGCCTGCATTACATTAGCAGGCGGGCGGCCGTTGAGTAGCTCACGTTTCATAAAATCCATATAAGGAGCTGCGTGTTTGAAGAATCTGAAATACCCTTTACACAAATAATTCAAGCCGGGTTGCCCGTCGGCGGTCACAGCAAAACGATTCTTGGGACATTCGCCATTGCAGGCAAAGAGGTATTCGCACGCCTTGCACTGATCGGGTAGACTGTTTCGCTTCATTCGCCCGAAAGCTTTCTGTTTCTCACCATACAGCATTTCGACCAACGTTTGTTCGCGAATATTACCGAGTTTGTATTCAGGAAAGACAAAATGATCGCACGAATAGACATCGCCGTTGAACTCCATCACCGAAGCGTGACCGCATTCTCGCGCGTACACACACACTCCGGGCTGCTCTCCCACCCAATTAGCCAGCGTACTGTCGAATAGCTGTATATAATAGTTTCCGACATCATTACGCACCCATTCGTCGAAAATCGTACAGAGAAAATCCCCCCATTGCTCGGGTGTTACGGAGAAATCGGCCACGGAACAGTCGGTTTTGTCCTGCAAATTGGCCAGATGTCGACCGTCGTCGTGCGGCACGAAACGTTCTACAATAGGAGTAAACTGGATGTAATGGCACCCTATCTCTTTAAAAAAACGGTAGAAATCGAGCGGATAATCGGCATTGAAATCATTGACAACAGCCATTGCATTCCATTCCACACCGTATTTATTCAGGAGTCGGATGCCCTGCATCACCTTGACAAACGAGGGTTTCCCCGACTGTGTTCGGCGATATTCGTCGTGAAACTCCTGCGGTCCGTCGATGGAGACGCCCACTAACCAGCCGTTCTCTTTCAGAAAACGACACCACTCTTCGGTAATCAGCGTGCCGTTGGTTTGTATTGCATTGTCAATCTGTCGACCTCGGGCATATTTCCGTTGCAACTCTACCGCCCGCCGATAAAACGACAACGGCCGCATAAACGTCTCCCCCCCGTGCCACGTAAAGAGCACCTGACTCATCGTTTGAGCCTCGATATACTCACGAACAAAACGTTCCAGCATCTCATCCGTCATCACGTGACGCGGCACTTGGTCGTAAAGTTTGGCCTTTTCAAGGTAATAACAATACTTGCAAGCCATATTGCAATGGGCCCCGATGGGCTTCAGCATTACGTAAAGTGGGCGCGAAAAAGGCGCAATCGTAGCGGTCATAGGTCGTGCGTGCAATCAATAAGCGGTCTTGTCGATCCGTTCTTCCCACATCCGAAAGGCGCGGACAGCCTCTTCGGGCAGCAAAATCGTCATCTGTTTGCTACGGTTTTCGGGGTTCAGGGGCATTTCCTGATAAATAAAGTCGTCGTCGAATCCAATACGGGCGGCATCCTTTCGGTCGTTGGCATAATATATTCTATCAAGCCGGGCCCAGTAAATCGCGCCGAGACACATCGGGCACGGTTCGCAGGAAGTATATATTTCACACCCCGAGAGGTCGAAAGTGCCCAAGTGGGCAGCAGCTTGTCGAATGCAGTTTACCTCAGCGTGCGCTGTCGGGTCGTTGTCGATCGTCACGCTGTTGGATGCTTCAGCCACGATTCTTCCGGCCTGGGCGATGACCGCTCCGAACGGTCCGCCGCCGCGGCTGACGCTTTCTTCTGACAGTGCGATGGCCCTACGCATCAATTGTTCATTATTCATCTTTCTGATTTCAAAATACTTTTTCATTGCAAATTTAAGTAAAAAATCCGAATCACAACGGCTTTTCAAGATGGAAAAGCAAAAAAAAGGAAGCGTAGAAAAGTCTTGGATAAGAGGGAAGTAAATCGAAAGAGAAGGCTCCAAAACCGTTTTTATCAAAGCCAACCGGAAACGGCTGTCGGCAAACGAACGGCATCCCGATCCCAACTGATGGTTAATCGCACGGTGAAAAGCCATTAAACAAAGCATCATTAACCATTAATTACCTTGCATTTAACGGCTTTTCATCGTATGATTAACCGTTAATTGCGAACTAATTTGTATACGTTTGATTTTCAGCGAGATACAAGCTTTATCATTTTTTTGCTCTATTGTTTTCCTATTTGAGCCGCAATGGGCTTGTATCTCTTTGTGGGCCGATACACCAAGAGGCCCTTACAAGGGGACATCGGGTGTGTTTTCATTCTTTACTTATGTTCTTTTTTACTATTATTCAAATTGAAATGAGTTTTCGTTCACATACCCCACCACCATAACTTAGAGAGCTATGGAAAGGGGGTAATGAGACAAAAATATATTATTTTATATAAAACGGAATGTATTCTGCCAAAAATCAGTATCTTTGCAATATTTTTAAAACGTTCAAGATGAAGATAGCGCTAATCGGATATGGCAAGATGGGGCGGATGATCGAGCAGACAGCGCGCAGCCGCGGGCACGAAATCGTATGCATCATCGACGTAGATAATCAGCAGGACTTTGACAGCGAGGCATTTGTTTCGGCTGATGTGGCCATTGAATTTACCACACCCCAGGCGGCATTCGGCAATTATCTGCGGGCTTTCAAGCACAATGTGAAAGTGGTAAGCGGATCGACGGGCTGGATGAAAGACCACGGTGCTGAGGTCAGAAAGCTGTGTACCGAGGGTGGGCAGACGTTGTTCTGGGCCTCGAACTTCTCTATTGGTGTGGCTATTTTCGGTGCATTGAATCGTAAGTTGGCACAGATTATGAACCAATTTACGCAATATGACGTGCGAATAGAAGAGACGCACCACGTGCATAAACTCGATGCACCTTCGGGAACGGCCATTACGCTGGCCGAAGATATCATTGCTGAACTCGACCGCAAGGATAAATGGGTGAAAGGCGTGCAGCAAATGGCCGACGGAACTGTGTCGGGAAGTAATGCTGCTGACCCCGATGCGCTGCCCATCGAGAGTATTCGCAGGGGCGAGGTGGCGGGTATTCACTCCGTCATTTACGACAGTGAGGCCGATCAAATCACGCTGACACACGACGCACATAACCGCAAAGGTTTTGCATTGGGTGCCGTATTAGCGGCCGAGTACACCGCCACGCACTCGGGATTGCTCACTACAAGCGATCTGTTTCAGTTTTAACCGAGCGGTTTGCAATCGCAATCGGTGACTTCAAGTGCTGCCCGACAATGCCGGAACGACCCGTAGCAGGCATAAAATTTGACAAAGAATAAAATCCGAAAAGATGATAGACAAAGAGAAAGCAAAGAGGAATCCCAAGGTACAATGGGCCAAATTAACCTGTGTTTTGGTGCTATACCTGCTCTTCCTGTATTGGGTCGGGAGCTGGTGGGGGCTTATTGTGGTTCCGTTTATTTATGACGTATACATCACCAAACGCATTCGTTGGCAGTGGTGGAAGGATGCCGAGGGGCCCGTTCGCTTCATAATGAGCTGGGCCGATGCACTGGTCTTTGCATTAGTGGCCGTTTATTTCATCAACCTTTACTTCTTCCAGAACTATGTAATACCGTCTTCCTCGCTCGAAAAATCATTGCTCACGGGCGATTATCTCTTTGTGAGCAAGGTAAGTTACGGTCCGCGGATTCCCGAAACACCGCTCACGATGCCGCTCACACAGCACACGCTGCCTTTGATCAATGTGAAGTCGTATATCAATTGGCCGCATTGGAACTATCGAAGGGTGAAAGGTCTGGGGAAAGTCAAGCTCAATGACATTGTGGTTTTCAACTTCCCTGCGGGCGACACGCTGGTAAACGAACCGCAATGGCAATCGAGCGATTATTATCAAATGGTTTATTCGTTCGGCAGTCAGCTCTATACACAACAGCAGCCCACCGTTGATCCGGCTACGCTCAGTCCTGAGGCGCAACGCGATTATTTTGCGAATATCTATGCACTCGGCCGCAAATACATCGCAGATAACCCCAACGAATATGGCGATATCATCTATCGGCCTACTGATCGACGTGAGAATTACGTTAAACGTTGTGTCGGGTTGCCGGGACAGACACTGCAAATCAAAAACCGAATCGTTTATCTCGATGGCAAGCCCAACAAAGAACCGGACAATGCTCAGTATTTTTATTGTGTGAAATTAAAGCAGACTTTGCCCGAAAGTCTTATCGACCAGCTCGATATAACGATGGAAGATATTATGAATCTCAATCAAACCGGCTGTATGCCTCTCACTGCTTCGGCTCTCAAAACGCTGCAATCGCGTAAAGATATCGTGGCTTCTGTGACGCCCAATACGGATGCATCGACTGAGAAACTCTATCCGCTCAATCTCGTAACAGGTTGGACTTGTGATAACTACGGCCCCATTTGGATTCCCAAGAAAGGGGAAACGGTGAAGTTGGATATGCGCAATCTGCCTCTGTATGAGCGCCCGATACGTGTGTATGAGCACAATCAGTTAGACGTAAAAGGGAAAACGATTTTCATAAACGGTAAAAAGGCCGACCGATATACGTTCAAAATGGACTACTATTGGGTGATGGGCGACAACCGACATAACTCTGCCGACTCTCGCTATTGGGGCTTTGTGCCCGAAGATCACATTGTGGGCAAGCCGATATTTATATGGTGGTCGCACTCGCCCGACCGCAAAGGGTTCGGCGGAATACGTTGGAACCGACTCTTTAAGTGCGTGGATCATATTAAGTAAAGGTGTAAAAAAGAAAAAGCTTTACCCCTAATCTCTTTCCAAAAGGCGAGGGAAGCAATTCGTAATGACAGGTAGATATGATAAGAAGAAGATCGAAACACGTTGCTCCCCTTGCCTTTTGGAGAGGGATTGGAGGTGAGGTTTTCTCTTTTCTTATCGTTCTCGTAATTGCCGTTGCAGTGATGTGGGGTGTCCGAACTTATCTTTTCACCATTTACACTGTGCCTAAAACCGTTGTTGACCAGCATTTACGGGCCGGTGATCGGGTGTTGGTGAATCGGCTTTCTCGTACTGATTTCACTGTGGGCGACCGTGTTGTCTATGGCGACAAGAATCAGTTTATCGGACAAATAGTTGCCGTCCCGGGTGATACCGTCCGTATCGGGCGGGTCCATTATCGTTTGCCGCAACATTGTTGCACGCGTTGCGGTTGTCCGAATTGCCGTTATTACCTGATAGATGCAGGTCGTTCTCAGGTGCTCGTACACCGACATAGCATCCAAGGACGGGCTGTTCGCCTTTTCAATTTTCGTTTATGGCAGTAGCACTTTTGTCTTCTGCCTATTTCGGACCGGTGCAGTGGTATCAGAAACTCAACCGATTCGAGAATTGCTTGATAGAGTGTTACGATCATTTTATCAAACAGACCTATCGCAACCGATGTGTAATTGCCACGACAAATGGGCTGCAAACGCTCTCCATCCCTATCGAAAAGTACGACGGACAGAAGTGTCTGATGCGTGATATCCGTATTAGCGACCACGCCAATTGGCGCCGGCTCCATTGGAATGCACTGCTTTCAGCTTATGGCGAAAGCCCCTTTTTCGATTTCTATGCGGATGATTTGCATCCTTTCTTTACGCAAAAATGGGACTTTCTTTTTGATTTCAATCTTGCGATTACGCATAAGATGTGCGAGCTTTTGGATTTAACGCCGCACATCAAGCTCACTGATTGTTTTGTTAAAGTTGCTCAGTCGACGGATATCACTGCTTTACCAAAGGAAGAACGGGGTAATATTTATGATTTCCGCGATGCCATTCGACCGAAGCATCCGTTATCCGATGCGACCTTTCAAGCTCGCAGATACTATCAGGTTTACGAACAGAAGCACGGCTTCCTGCCTAATCTGAGCATTCTCGATCTGCTTTTTAATCAAGGTAACGAGTCTGTTTTGTATCTATAAAATCTGTTCCCGGTGGGGAACTCAGGGATAAATAATAAACAGTCTCACCCCTAATCCCTCTCCAAAAGGAAAAGGGAGGATTATGTTTTAGCATTGTTTACATTATATTCAACAGCTATTTCATTTTCCTCTCTTCTTCTTTTGGAAAGGGATTGGGGGTGAGACTGGTTCTCATTGATCACCCTCTTCAAAGGCGGCAGCCTCTGCAGCAGCGATGATTTCTTCTCGATCCATATCGTCCTCGGTCTTAACCGCAATGTCGCTCAGATCGAAATCAGGGTCTTTGGCAATGGAATCGACTAATGATACAGGTGTCTCAGTCGATTGTTCTTCGCACGGAGCAGACTCAGAAACTGTTGAGTCGGCAATTGGCCGAGGAATAATAAAGTCGTCTTTGGCCTCTGTCTCGGGCACGATTTCAACCGGTTCTTCCTCCATCTTGGTACGTTCGGTCTTGGCTGCAAATACTTCGTCAATGAATTGTGGCTCTCTTTTCAAACGCTCCAAGGTGAGTTTAGAGGCCAACTGTTGGCTTTCTTTCTTGCTGAATCCGCTTCCTTCGCTGCATCTGACAGTTTCCAACACCACGGCAAACTTGAAAACAGGACTCCCCTGCGGGTCTTTCTCCTGCTTGATCAGCTCGAATCGCATCTTGATTCGGTTCTTCTGACACCACTCGATCAACTTACTCTTGAAGTTAACTTCCTTATATGCCACGCGATCGATATTGATCATCTTGCCGAGAATGCGTCGTTCAATGAATCGCATACAAGCATCGTAGCCTCGGTCAAGGTAAATGGCGCCAACAAGAGCCTCGAACGCATTTCCTCCCATATAGCTGTTATGAGAAGAACTGCGCCCGGATGACATTATTAAACGGTTTATACCCATCTCGTTGGCTAATCGATTGAGTGTCTCGCGTTGCACAAGTTTACTGCGTGTATTGGTAAGAAAGCCTTCGCGTTTGCCCGGAAAATGTCGGTAAACGATATCGCCCACAGTGGCATCAAGGATTGCATCGCCGAGAAATTCAAGTCGTTCGTTGTTCAATGGCTTGCCTTTCTTGTTCCGATGCATTACACTCTTGTGCATCAAAGCCAACTTATAATGGCTGATATCGTGCGGATAAAAGCCGATTACATTGTATAGAGACAAATAAAGCTCCTTATCCTTGCGGAAAGGGAGCCTTATTCTGTCGATCAAATCATTGAGCATACTTCTTGAAGATAACGCAGGCGTTGTGTCCTCCGAAGCCAAACGTATTGCTTAAAGCAGCACGCACTTCGCGCTTTTGAGCCTTGTTGAACGTGAAGTTCATCTTGTAGTCGATCTCCTCATCGATATCTTCATCGTTGTGATTGATAGTTGGCGGAATGATATCATTCTTTACGGCCAGTACACAGGCCATAGCCTCTATGGCACCGGCAGCTCCGAGGAGATGACCGGTCATCGATTTGGTAGAGCTTATATTGAGTTTATAGGCTGATTCGCCGAAAACATCCTTGATAGCTTTGGCTTCTGAGATGTCGCCGACGGGTGTCGATGTGCCGTGAACATTGATATAGTCAATATCTTCGGGCTTCAAACCGGCATCTTCGAGGGCGCGTTGCATCACGAGTTTGGCTCCGAGACCCTCTGGATGACTTGCCGTGATGTGGTAAGCATCGGCACTTGCGCCCTCGCCAACCATCTCTGCGTAGATCTTTGCACCGCGCGCTTTGGCGTGTTCGAGCTCTTCGAGGATCAGACAACCTGCTCCTTCGCCCATCACAAAGCCGTCTCGGCTTGCGCTGAACGGTCTCGAAGCGTGCTCGGGGTCGTCATTGCGGGTCGAGAGAGCGTGCATTGCGTTGAATCCGCCCACTCCGCAGGCGCAGACTGCAGCTTCGGCACCGCCTGCAACGATGATGTTGGCCTTGCCCAAACGTAACAAATTGAATGCGTCTGCCAATGCATTGCTTGACGAAGCACACGCAGATGTCGTGGTGTAATTGGGGCCATGGAATCCGAAATGGATGGAAATCTGTCCCGACGCGATGTCGGCGATCATCTTCGGAATGAAGAAAGGACTGAACTTCGGGCCTTCGTCAATATGCTGACCATAATAAGTCACCTCATCTTCAAAGGTTTTGATTCCGCCGATACCCACTCCATAGACCACGCCAATACGTTCTTTATCTTCTTTTTCCAAGTCGATGCCACTGTCTTTTACGCCTTGCATTGCCGAGATTAACGCCAACTGCGTATATCGGTCAAGCTTTCTGGCTTCTTTACGATCGATGAAATCGTTCACATTGAGGCCTTTCACCTCGCAGGCGAAGTGTGTTTTAAACTTGGAGGTATCAAAATGCGTAATAGGTGCAGCACCGCTTTTGCCTGCAACGAGGCTCTGCCACGTTTCTTCGGGCGTATTGCCCACAGGAGTAACGGCACCTAATCCTGTTACGACTACTCTTTTTAATTCCATTCTGATTGGTTTAGATAAAAAAGACTGATGAGTGTTAGTTGTTCCTTTTGACATTGATAAAAAACGGAGCAACTAACACTCGTCAGTCGCGAGTGATTGTCGGAGACTTACTTTGCGTTCTCCTCGATGTATGCGATAGCATCGCCGACGGTCTGAATGGTCTCTGCCTTGTCATCGGGAATAGAGATTCCGAATTCTTTCTCGAACTCCATAATCAGTTCAACCGTATCAAGCGAGTCAGCGCCAAGATCGTTTGTGAAACTTGCTTCGGGCTTAACTTCAGCCTCATCAACACCGAGTTTGTCTACGATAATAGCCTTTACCTTTGATTCAATTTCTGACATAATCTTTCTTTTTAAATGGTTTGTAAATCGTTTCAATGTTAAAAATTCGGCTGCAAAGAAACGAATTTTTATTCATTCACGCAAACTTTTTCACTAAAAAAGCGCTATTTATTGCACATTTACCCTGCAATTGTGCAATAAATGAGCTGTTTTGGAGAAGTAAACGAGTGAATGAGTTGACGAGTAAACAAGTAGGAGAGCAGACAAGTGAACGAGTAGACAAGTTGATAAGTAGCCTCGTTTATTTGTTTACTCGTTCACTTGTCTACTCTTCCTCGCATTATATTCTTCGTGGGTACGTTTCCATCGGTTATGACTCCACAGATAATACTGTGGCGCTTTGCGGATTGTCTCTTCGAGCAAAACGAAGAAGCGACGTGTAATTTCGTGCTCAGGAAGTGCGTTTGGTGTCTTGGTGATGAGTCGGTAAGTGCAAGTGTAGTAGCCACGGTGCGGTCTTGACATCTCGACATAGTAAACGGCGTTGTTCATTTTGCGCATAATTCGCTCGGCACCGGTAAAGACCGGCGTATCGTGATGCAGAAAAGGAACCCACAAATGAATATTCTCCCAACGCGGAGTTTGGTCGGATATATAGCCGAAAATACTCATCAAGCCTCGCCGACGATAGTCGATAAGGTAACGAAGGATGTCGTTCTTGGGCACGGGAATGCCTCCCACGCGCGAGCGAATAGCCCGGAAAAGCGCATCGAAAGCCCGATTACGGAGCGGTTTATAAATCAGTCCGGCCCGCGTAGCACTTGGAAGATCAATGCCTACACACGAGAGCCACTCCCAATTGCAGTAATGTCCGAGAATGGCAGCCACGGATTGGCCTTCGCGAAAACATCCCACTATGTCCGAAGAGTTGCTGATAGTAAAGCGTCTGCGCAGTTCTTCGTCGCTGATGGTGAGCAGTTTGACAGCCTCGAAGAAGTAATCGCAGAACCAATGATAGAATTTTCGCTCGATGTGTTGTATCTCTTCGGTAGGCTTTTCGGGGAAAGCGCCGGTGAGATTGGCCCTCACTATGTGCCGGCGATATCGCAGAACTCTGTATATAATAAGGTATTCAAAATCGGAAATAACATAAAGCAGACGCAGTGGTAGGCGCGAAAGGAGGCGGAAAAAGCTCAGAAGCATCTTCCCGAATATCCAAGTCGCCCACCCGTTGCTCTTCGAAAAGGAAGAGAAAGTCTCTCTCCGACTCTCTTCGAAAGAGGGAGAGAGACTCTTTTTCGACATTCCCTGAGAGGGAGTTGTATGTCCGTTTGTTCTCATTCCGTTCTTATTTTCATTCGTTTTCTCCCTTTCTGCGAGAGAGAATTTTATCTTTTCGGTCACCCATATACCACTTCTGTCGGGGTGCGTCGGCGTATTCGCCTGCACGTGCAGAGACGTTTCTTACCGTATTTCGACATCGCCTGCGGGTGGATATGCAAACACCTCCCGACAGCCAAAGAGAAGAAAGTCTTGCAGAAAGTCGTTAATCGGTGGACGATTAACGGTTGGTTGCTTGACAACTAACAGTTAAATACACGGCAACTAACGGTTAATTGCGCGCCGTTTAATGGCTTTTTGCGATGCGTTTAACGGTCTTTTTCAGATAGATACGACTTATTTCCGGTCGGCAATCAGCCGTTCGGCCATTGCTTTTCCTAATTCGCTGCATTGTGCGGCGACGTCAGCCGTAAGGGCTTGTCTCATCTCTACGGGTTTGCCTACGGGCTCGAAGTGCAGTTGCGTATCGTTCCATTCCTTGATTTTAGCTACTGCCTTGCCGGCCCATCCATAGCTTCCGAACCATCCGAGATAGTGATTCTTGATGTCGCGGTTGGCCAGTTCGCTCAGCAGTACGTCCATTTCGTGGTAGAGCCCGGTGTTATACGTGGGGGCGCCAACAATGAGTCCGCGATAGCGGAACACGTCGCGGATGATGTAAGAATGGTGTGTCTTCGACACATTGTGCATTACAATGTTCTTGATTCCTGCCTGGCTGGCTGCGCGTGCAATCACTTCGGCCATCCGTTCGGTGTTGCCGTACATTGTTCCGAAGCAAATCACGAGCCCTTCTTCGGTTTCATAACGGCTCATTTGGTCGTAGAGCGCCACTACTTTATTAAGGTGCTCGTGCCATACAGGGCCGTGCGTAGAGCAGATGTAATCGAGTGGGATGCCGGCGAGCTTTTTCAGGGCGTTCTGAACGGGTGTTCCGTACTTTCCTACAATGTTGGAATAGTAGCGAATCATCTCCAGCCAGAAGTCGTCGCAGTTGATTTCGCTGTCGATCAGACCGCCGTTCAAGGCACCAAAGCAGCCGAATGCGTCGCCCGTGAAGATGATGTTGTCGGTTACATCGAGCGACATCATCGTCTCAGGCCAATGCACCATCGGGGTGAGAAAGAATTGTAGGGTGTGGTGTCCGAGTTCAAGCGTGTCGCCGTTTTTCACTTCGTATTCGCCGCCTGATATGCCGTAAAAGCCCCGCAGCATATCGAATGCTTTCTTGTTGCTTACGACCTGTATGTCGGGATAATATTTCCGCATCAGCGAGAGCGACCCGCTGTGATCCGGTTCCATATGATTGATGACGATATAGTCTATCGGACGATCGCCGATCACTTCGCGGATGTTTTCGAGAAATTGCGTAAAGAAGTCTACTTCGACGGTATCTATCAGGCAGATTTTATCGTCGTCGATGAGGTAAGAGTTGTAAGACACACCGCCGGGAAGCGGCCAAAGCCCCTCGAAGAGTGTTTTTTTGCGGTCGTTGACGCCTACATAGTAGACCTTATCTTTGATTTCTGTCATAGCGTTTGTTTGTTAATGAGCCATTCATTCCGTTCCTTTTCACGCTGCAAAGGTCTGTAATTTTAAGCAGAAAACAAAGCAAACTTACACATTTTTTATAATTCATAGTTAACAATTGACTAAATGCCGAGCCCCGTTTTATTATTTGTACTTGTTTCTTTTATCATCTATTCTTTTCGTGTTCTCATCTTTTCACCTTTCCATTTTTCTACCTTTTCACCTTTAAAAAGTATGTTTATCCGAAGAAAAATATGTATTTTTGTGCGCGTTTCGGTCTCAAATGAGGCTGAAATAACCTGTAAACAAGCGATGAATAAGCGTATTAAAGTGATCAAATGCCCGCAATGCGGGAGTACGAAAATAGAAGAAATCAAGCCGGAACACTATCGATGCAAGTCGTGTTCGAGTGAATTCTTCCTTGATAACGACGATATTACCATCCATCATCGGTACGAAACGCCTGGGTTGGAGCAGATACTCGGTAAGGGAACAAAGGCTATTCTCGCCGCGATTGTAGGTATAACGGTGTTTGTTTTCGTTGCAATAATGGGCGGGTTCAGCCATACCGGTACTCAGCATAACGACACAACGCCGACAGTAGACATATCAACTGCCAAAGAAAACGAGAATTTCCGAATCGAGAAAATCGTCCCGTTTACCGGAAAAGAAGGTCGAGCAGTCGTCGCAGTATTTGGTATGTTGAGCACAGGCGACTATCAAACCCAAAGCCAAAGCTACGTAATGCGACTCTATGATGTGGAAAAACAGGAGCAACTCTCAGACTTAACGCTTCCCGTTGACAAGTTAGATAATGTGAGTTATAAACTTTTTGAGGACGGAACACTCAACATCCTGATCAACAAAAACAAGTGGTTTGAGCTGGATAGAACCACCTATGCGCTGCGGGAAGTAACCTTGTATAAAAACGTTTCGGCATTACGCGACGGTTTTGCAACCATTGAATTCATCGGCAAAGACGATTCCGACGGGTTCAAGATTATGACGAATCTCGGCAAAGAACGGTATTATCTGCCTATTATTAATAAGGTATATACACAGCGACAGTACTTCAATGCAACCGCCGAAGCGCTACCCAACCCCGTGATTCGCACCGCATTCAACTTCTCCCATCCCACGCACGACTACCCGGAAGAGCCTATTCAGCTTATCAAATATACGCAATACTGGCAGGTCGGATATCCACACGACGACTATTGGTCGTTTGGCTGGTGTCGCGATTTCGGTGAGAAAGCGGGTATTTCCTTTGGAAACGCAGGCTCGAAAAAGGCTTTTATCAGCACGTTCGGCCGTAAACAGGCTCGCTTAATCAAGTATTCCGACTTCACACCGGGTGCTCATTACTTCGATGCGAGTGTGCTTTGGTTCGACAACAAACAGCTACTCATTCGCTATAAACCCACAGCAGCACCCGATATAACCTTTGTTTACCAGCTATTGGACGCCAAAACGGCCCAACGTAAATGGTCAGTCCGTGCGCCGGAAACGTTGAAAGAAGAATTCATTGCCCCCATAGTGAAAACCGCGCAGGGTTTTCTCATCGCGAATTTCGATACCGTTTGGTTCCTCGGTAACGACGGCAAGACACGCAGCATATTCTCACTCAGGTAGCAAAAGACGAGAAAATGCGCTGAAACTCATAAAAAATTACCAACTCATCAACTTATGTCCATCAGTAATCTATTTCACAATCAGTTGTCGACTGTCATTCAATGGCACGACGACAACCCGCAAATCGTCTGGTATAAGCACCCTTCCCGGCACGACGAAGTCATCAATGCGAGCAAGCTTATCGTTGCTCCGGGCCAGGGAGCAGTGCTCGTTTACGAAGGCAAAGTGGCCGATGTGCTGACCGATGAAGGCATATTCAATCTGAAAACAGCTAACGAACCTTTCTTCACGAACCTCATAAAGCTGCGTCAGGGATTTGAAAGTGAGCACAAGCTTTGCATCTATTTCTTTCGCAAAACGCAAATAGTCAACCAGCAATGGGGTACTGCCACGCCCGTGAAATTCATCGACTCGCAATACCGTCTGCCCGTAGAGATGGGCGCTTACGGCACATTCTCGTATCGTATCAGCGACGTTTCGTTTTTCTTCAAGAATATTGTGGGCCCGCAACCTGTCGTTGGCAGCGAGTCTGTTCGCGACTTGTTGCTCGATCGTTTGTCGCAGAACATCGTCTCGGTATTGCACGGATTGGGATATGCTTACACCGAAATAGACGGCCATCTCGCTGAGATCGGCGAGGCGCTTACCACACAATTCAACGGCGAATACGAAAAGCTGGGTTTCACTTTGACCGATTTTCGTATCAACGGCACGCAATTCGATGAGCAGACACAGGCCCGTATCGGTAGGATTGCTGATGTCTCGGCCGACGCACAAGCCGCAGCAGCAGGTGGACTCACCTATACCGAGCTCGAAAAACTGCGTGCCTTGCGCGATGCCGCACGCAATGAAGGCGGGCTGGCAGGCAGCGGTTTGCAAATGGGTGTAGGTCTCGAATTGGGCAAACAGATGGGAGCCGCCACGCAGGCAATGACTGAAAGCCGCGGTAGTGACGACGATTTGACCAAGCGTTTGACGCGCCTGCGCTTGCTGCGAGACGAAAACATCATTACCGAAGCTGATTACGAGCAGAAGAAACGAGAGCTGCTCACCGAACTGTAAATCGCTCATTGCATAGCATACAGATATGAAATACATCAAAGGAATCGCTTGGAGCATCCTCCTGCTTATCTTGCTGGTCATCGTTTATGCCGTGATCAACGTTTGGAATATTGCGTTGCCTGAGGCATGGCAACTGTCGCGTGAAACGCTGAACCACATCATTCTCACCGTGGGACTGATTGATCTGGCAGTCATTGCACTGCTCATCTTCATCCCGTTCCTGCTCGGAAACCCCGCCAAAGGCTACAACCCGAAGAGCGGCAACGTAGCACAACGCAAGCAAGAAGAGCAGGAAGGAGCGTGCAGTGACGTATAACACGGCGACGCTTCCCAACGGATTGCGCATCATTCACCGACCGTCGGCATCGCCGGTGGTTTACTGCGGGTATGAGATCTGCGCCGGAACGCGCGACGAAATGCCCGGAGAAGAAGGCCTAGCACACTTTTGCGAGCACGTGACTTTTAAAGGAACGGAGCGCCGAAAGGCGTGGCACATCCTCAATTGTCTTGAAAGCGTTGGTGGAGACCTCAATGCTTTCACGGGGAAAGAGGACACGGTGTTCTACGCCGCGATATTAAAGGAACATACGCCGAGGGCCATTGACCTGCTCACCGACATCGTTTTCCACAGCCGTTATCCGCAAACCGAAATCGATAAAGAGGTGGAAGTGATCTGCGATGAAATCGAGAGCTATAACGATTCGCCTGCGGAGCTGATCTATGACGAGTTTGAAAACATCCTCTTCGATCATCACCCGCTGGGGCATAACATCTTAGGCAAGGCCGAACGGCTGCGCACTTACGTTACCGAAGACGCCCTGCGCTTCACCGGCAAGCACTATCAGCCGCACAATGCCGTGTTTTTTGCCTATGGCGATATCGATTTTTGCCGCCTCGTCAAGATGTTACGGCGGGCCACGGCAACCTTTCCTCGTCACGCGCCGACAGTGTTTTCGTCTGCCGGCGAGCCGTCAGCAGCACCCTCTAAGACCGCTCTGCCGCTTTACACTCCGCGTGAAATCATCCGTGATATGGGCACACATCAGGCCCACGTGATGATCGGAAACCGGGCTTACGGTGCCCATCATCCCGACCGAATAGCCCTGTACTTGCTCAATAACATCCTCGGCGGACCGGGGATGAACGCTCGCCTGAATCTCGCTTTGCGTGAACGTCGCGGACTGGTTTATACCGTTGAGAGCTCGATGGTGAGTTACGGAGACACCGGTGTGTGGTGCATCTACTTCGGGTGTGACCCCAAAGACACGATGCGTTGCCGTCGGTTGGTGGCCCGCGAGCTCGATCGCGTGATGCAAAAGCCCCTTACTGCCACCCGCCTGAATGCCGCGAAGAAACAGATTAAAGGGCAAATCGGCGTATCGTGCGATAACCGTGAGAACTTTGCACTCGATTTCGCAAAGAGCTATTTGCACTATGGGCGTGAGAAAAATGTGTCCGATCTTTTCCGCTATATCGATGAAGTAACGGCTGACCGACTGCAAACCGTGGCCCAAGATTTGTTCAATCCCGACCGGTTGACAACCTTAATTCTGCACTGAAACACCGCATTGCGTTTTGAAACATAAAACAGCGCAACGCTTACAGCGTTGAATAAAGCGGCGCCCAACCAGGCACCGTTGTCCGCTTTGCTCCCAACAGTGCCCTGACAACAGCGCATCCGCTACACGGATGAAGACAACGCACAAAATAACTTGCACCCCTGTGAATACGGTTTATATCGCATTCGCTACGCGGATAAATAAAGGAGTTACTGCCAATGCAAATCATTGGTTATCAGATAAATATCTTCGGACGGAGCAATTTATGGTTAATGGACGTGCATTTAAGCATCAAACGGCGTGCGATTAACGGCTTTTTGCCGCGCATTTAACCGTTAAACGCACGGTGATTAACGGTTAATTGCAGAGGACTTCCTATCCCGTTGATTTTCAATGGGATAATTGTTGCCTATCGAGAGAGCTCTGACCTGTTCTTATGCGTTTGTGTTCTTCCGTATGAATCACGATCAACCGATTTCCAATTGTCAATTCTCAATTGTCAATTCTCAATTCAACAGTCTTTGAAATGATTGATTTTCGCTTTCAGATAGGCTTTGAAACCAGCGTCGCCCAAGACCTCGATATCGTCGTAAAGACCTAAGACGAAACGGCCGATGCCCGTGTAGCTGCACACGTCTATGTGCAAATGCCAACGTGAGTCGGCAGCAGGAGCAAGACAATCGGCGGCCTGTGGGTACTCCTCGGCAAAGAGATTGCGCGACAATTGACCCAATAATAGGTCGATGCCGAATTGCTCTTCGCCACTGAACATAAACACATCGGTAAACACGCGGCGGTGTTTGGCTTCGTTACCCCACGTTGCATCGACCGGCTCTACATCGCCCATACGCGCCACTTTGAATGTTTTGTTCATCCCGGAAAGTATTTCGTAGCACCGCACATCATTGTTGCCGTTCATCAGTTCGAACGGTTCTACAAAACGGTCGGTAACTGTGTGGCTGTGCGGCGACGAGTAATTGTGCAGCAGCACCACACTTTTGAATTTGATGGCATCTATAAGTTTCTCGACATTGTGGGCCAGGCGCGTTTGCAAATGCGGGTCGTTGGTGATTCGGAAATCGTAGAATCGATCGAGTTTCGCTTTGAGATGAGGTACGAGCGGATTGTTTTCGTCGGCACGTTCGAGCAGACGACGGATGAAAACGGCTTCGTTCTCGGTGAAATCGATACCTTCACGCAGTCGTGTGAAGAATCGGGAGCGTCGCCCCAAGCGGTAATAATAGCCGTGCTTGATGACTTCGAATCCCGCATATCGCAGAAAATCAAGATAGTAATAAAGGTTACGGCGAGTTACGCCGAGCTTTTCGCACAGGTCTTGTGCCGTGTAATCGGCATTCCGGGTGAGCAGAATGATCAGTTCAAGTTCTCTTCCTAATTTGTCGTGTCGCATCTCGATGTCTTTTATTCGGTTATAGTTTGACGCCCGTTTCGATTTTGTTATAAAACCGTTCCAGCACCGAGAGCATCTCTACGGGCAGTCGGTCGCAGGCTTGTTCGATAAGTTTCTCGGGCACATTATAATGCGCTTCGGCCACAGAACCGGTGATGGCAGCTTTCGTGTCGGTGTCGCCGTCGGCCAGAACAGCCAGCCGAACGGCGTCTTCAAAGTTCTCGCTATGGAGGAAACAGCGCAGAGCCATCGGCACGGTTTCTTGACATGTGGCATCGAAATGGCCTTCGCTGCCGATCTTGTAGACATTGCGCAGGGGTGGAATGTCATAACCGAAACGACGACCGACAGCCTCTTCCAGTTCGTCTTTGGACACACGGCACGTGCGGAGCCAGTAAATGGATGCGGCAATGCACTGTGCTCCCTTGATGCCTTCGGGATGATTGTGACTTACTTCGGCCGAACGTCGGGCCTCGTCAAGCACTGCGTGAAAATCGTTGAATAGCCACCCGATGGAGCTGACACGCATTGCTGACCCGTTGCCGAATGAGTTTGCGGGTGCGGAGTCAGGCGATCGGAGCCACGACTCGAATCTGCTGCCGTAGCCGCCCATCGGTTTCGGATAGCGGGCACACCATTCGAGAAGCGATTCTTTGTAGCTTCGCTCGTTGAGAACAGCATCGGCAACGGCAATGGTACAGACGGTGTCGTCGGTGAAACTGCACTCATCTGTGAATAATTCAAATCCCTTTCGCGGGGCATTTCCGAACTCGAAACGCGACCCGATGATGTCTCCGATAATTGCTCCTAACATAGTTATGCAGATTTTTAAAGGTTTATACTTGACACAAAGATAGTAAAGATTTTGCAAAAAGGCCGATTTTTGCGTAGAAAATAAAGTTTATCGGCGATTTGTTGACGTTGTTTCGAGGATGTAAATTGTACAAAAACGGTATTCTTTTGTACAATTTGGGTACTCTATTTTTTATTTCATGACATAATTTTGCACATCTAAACCTCTTATTGGCTATTAAGCTGAACAAAGTAAAAAATAAACCGACAATTTATGTATAGACAGAATCCAAACTCATCCGGTTGTAGGATGTTCGCTCTCTTTTTAATATTTTGGATGGCAACGGCGGCTGCCTTTGCCCAGTCCGCGGTGAAAGGGGTGGTGAAAGACGAGAAAGGAGAGACGATGACGGGTGTCAGTGTGACCGTAAAAGGCGCGAAAGGCGGTACGATTACCGGCCTCGACGGGTCGTTTACACTGAATATCGGTAGCAAGAGTGCTGTATTAGTCTTCTCGTTTATCGGCTACGAACGCGTAGAAAAGACTGCTACGGCAGGCAAAGATGTCGTTGTGGTGATGAAAGAAGACAACAAACTATTGAATGAAGTGGTCGTGGTGGGCTATCAAGAGATGCGCAAACGTGACCTGACGGGCTCTGTAGCCAAGGCTGATATGAAAGATTTGCTCAGTACACCGGTAGGTTCTTTCGATCAGACTTTGGGCGGACGCATTGCCGGAGTGAATGTGAGTTCGGGTGAAGGGATGCCGGGGTCGCAAATGAATATCGTCATTCGCGGTAATAACTCGCTCACACAAGACAACTCTCCATTGTATGTTATAGACGGGTTTCCTGTTGAAGATCCGGCTGTCGGAGCATCGATCAATCCGTCGGACATCGCTTCCATCGATATTTTAAAAGATGCTTCGGCTACGGCTATATATGGAGCACGCGGCGCTAACGGTGTCGTTATCATCACAACCAAGAGCGGACGGGAAGGTAAAACCAAAGTGCGCTACGACGGAAGTGCAGGTGTGCAGAACGTGACTCGCACTATCCCGATGATGAATGCCTATGAATTCGTGAAGCTGCAAGCCGAAATGTATCCCGATCGGATGGCTTCTACTTATTTCGCTAACCACGAAGGTAAGCAATGGACACTTGATGACTATCGCCATATACCGCAATATGACTGGCAGGATATGATTTTTCGCACAGCGCCGACACAGAGTCACAATGTCGGTTTGACCGGTGGCAGCAAGGGAGTACGTTATAATGCGTCGGTGTCTTATTATGATCAGGACGGTATTGTGCTCAATTCTAATTACAACCGACTGCAAGGCAGATTGGGAATGACCGTTACCAAGAAGAAGCTGCGCGTGAATCTGAACGTCAATTACTCTCATTCCACCCAGACGGGAGCATCTCCGTCGCAACAGAGTTACAGCGGAATGAATAACCTCTTTTACAGTGTCTGGGGCTATCGGCCGGTTACACAGCCGGGTGTTCCGCTGAAATCGTTGGAAGAAAACCTGACGGACGATGACGTGAATTGGACAAGTGACTATCGTTTTAATCCGATTATGTCGCTCAATAATGAGTATCGGAAGCGCTATGCGAACTATTTTCAGTTCAACGGATACCTTGAATACCAGCTGATGGCAGGTCTTCGACTGAAAGTTTCGGGTGGTTACACCACGGATTATCGGCATAATGACACATTCAATGGGTCGAAAACGCGCTACGGAGGACCTAAATCGGTCGAAAAAGTGAATGCGCAGGTAGTTCATTCAGAACGTACCACATGGCTGAATGAGAATACATTGACTTATCAGACCAATATCAGCAAGCGCCATTTCTTTAATACACTCTTGGGATTTTCATTGCAAAACTCGGACTATAATTATTATTCGATGAAGACGATTCAAATTCCGAACGAGTCGCTCGGTATGGCAGGGATGAGCCAAGGGACGCCAAGCACCAATGAATCGGTGAAATCTTCGTGGGCGATGATGTCGTTCTTCGGCCGCTTCAACTATAATTATCTGTCGAAATATTATGCTACTGCAACATTCCGTGCAGACGGATCGTCTAAGTTCCGAGGCGCTAATCGATTCGGATATTTCCCTTCCGGTTCATTGGCTTGGAACTTTACGGAAGAGAATTTGATGCAAGAGCTCCGGCCGGCTGTATCTACTGGTAAGCTGCGTTTGAGTTGGGGACTTACAGGAAACAACCGTGTGGGCGAGTATGATTCATTCGGACTCTATGAGCTTTTGAAAGACCGGCGTGGCGATCTCATCTCACCGGGATCGATTCCCGGTGGTGTTTACCCGTTGAATAACAAACAAAACAATGTCGGGATGGTGCCGACGTCGATTCCGAACAAAGATTTGAAGTGGGAGACTACTGAACAATGGAACTTAGGTTTGGACCTTGGACTGCTCAATGACCGCGTTAATATCACGGTCGATCTGTACCGGAAGATCACCCGCGACCTGCTGTTGATGTCGTCTTTGCCCTTGTCTTCGGGTTTCACCGGTGCTATCAAGAACATTGGAAAGATTCGGAATCAAGGTGTAGAGTTTACTTTGAGTACGACGAATATCAAGACCAAGGACTTTGAATGGAAGTCAAACTTCAACATTGCATTTAATAAAAACAAGGTGTTAGAGTTGGCCGAAGGTCAAGTCAGTTTGCTAAGCACAGCAATGTTTGACCAGAATTATAATTCGCAAACCAGTTATATAGCCAAGAAAGGGTATTCTATGGGAATGATGTATGGCTATATTTATGATGGAACTTATAAATATGAAGATTTCGATAAATCGGGAAATACATACACATTGAAATCTAATGTGCCTCGTTTCTCATCGGAGTCGAACACCCAACCGGGTATGCCGAAGTATCGAGATTTGAACGGCGACGGTGTCATTGATGATAATGACCGCACGATAATAGGCCGAGGTCTTCCTAAACATACGGGTGGTTTCACGAACAATTTCAAGTACAAGAACTTCGATCTCAATCTGTTCTTTCAGTGGTCTTACGGCAATGATGTGATGAATGCCAATCGGCTGTTCTTTGAAAGTTCGTTCAACCGTTCTCGCGACCTTAATCAATACGCCAGCTATGCAGGTCGGTGGACGCCCGAAAATCCGCAGAGCGACATTCCTCGTGCTACAAGTTCCAGTTCTAATAAAGTTTTCTCATCGCGAATTATCGAAGACGGATCGTTCCTTCGACTGAAAACCGCAACGCTGGGTTACTCTTTACCGAAGGCACTTTTGCTGAAATGGCGTCTTGATGAAGCCCGAATCTACGTAGCAGCACAGAATGTTTTCACCCTCACCGGCTATAAAGGTTATGACCCCGAGGTGTCCGTACGCGAAGGAGCACTTACGCCCGGGCTCGATTTCTCGGCTTATCCGCGTGCCCGTGTGTTTACAGTCGGTATCAATTTAGGTTTCTAATCACGTAAACAAGACCATTATTTATGAAGACAATCAGAATATTTATCCTGTTGACGGCCGTTCTTGCCGTAACATCTTGCAGCTTCCTCGACAAAGAACCTACACGAACCACGTCGGGAAGTTATTTCAAAAACGAGTCAGAAGCAGAGTCGTTCTTGCGCGGTGTATATGCAATCCTGACGCAAACGGCCTTTTACGGCGGCGAATATTTTTACTTGACGGGCGGCGATGATACCGAACATTACGGCGGACCGGGCCGTTCTCCTTATAGTAAAGGATTGATTTGCAATAATGCCAACACCGGAGATCCTGACGTGGCAGCCTTTTGGTACGTGCTGTATTCAGGCATCAATCGAGCCAATATTCTGTTAGAGAATATCGATAAGGTACCTGGAATCGGCGAGGCTAACCGTAAGTTGTACACGGCTGAGGCTCGTTTCCTGCGGGCTTTCTATTATTTCAACCTTGTTGAATGCTGGGGCGACGTACCGTTTCGCACGAATTCCACGCAGAGTGTTGTAGGATTGCCTATCAAACGTACGCCGAAAGAGCAGATTTATGATTTTATCGTCAAGGAAATGGCAGAGAGTTCCGAGGGATTGAAGTCAGCTTCTGACCTCGGTTATCAGCCGGGCTCGGTATCGAAGTCAGCTGCTTGGGGCATCTTAGCACGTGTTTATATGTTCCGTGCAGGTGAACATTTCCGCGATAAGACGGCTGCCAATGAGGCGAAAAACAAAGAGTACTTCGCACAGGCGGGCTTTTATGCACAGAAAGTGATGAATGAAGGCCACGCGTTGGCGCCCCATTATTGGGATTATTTCATCGATCTTTGTGCCGATAAATATAACACCACAGCCAAAGAAAGCATCTGGGAGGCTGAGTTTACCGGCAATTATTCAACCGATACACGCACAGAAGGTCGTGTGGGTAATATCATCGGACTGTCTGCTCCCGACTTATCGGCGAAGGCGGAAATCATCGGCAAGGCCGATCCCGGATACAGTTACGCTTTCTTTTATTGCACACCCAAACTCTATGATCTATACACTGCCAACGGCGACAGCAACCGAATGAACTGGAATATTGCGCCATTCCAATATACGGAGTCGTCGACCGGAAAGGGTGTTGACGGCCGACTCTTCGAGAAAGGCAAACTTGCCGAAGTGAAAAATCAATATTATGACCGTTCTTACAGCTACGGAGACGCCGCTCCTTCTTCTAAAAAGGGCGACCGTGAAAAGACTGTTGCAAGCACTGATTTAGCCAGAGTGTGTGGCAAATATCGGCGTGAGTACGAGGCAGACAAGAAAAATAAGAACTTCACCGCTATCAATTTCCCCATTCTTCGCTATGCAGATATCTTGCTGATGATTGCAGAATGCGAGAACGAAATCAATAATGAGCCCACTGCATTGGCCTATCAGTGCATCAATGCAGTGCGTAAACGCGCCGGCATTAGCGAGCTGAGCAATCTCTCGAAAGATGAGTTCCGCCAGGCAGTCAAGGACGAACGTGCGATGGAATTGTGTTTTGAGTTCACCCGTCGGTTCGATTTGATTCGCTGGGGAGAATATGTTCAGAATATGAATGCACTCGTAGCGCGTGCCCAAAACGGCAGCGACTGGAAGCTCGGACCTGCAAACGTGTACACATATTTCCAAATTTCAGACACATATTATTATTTCCCGATACCCGCCAATGAGATGGCCGTGAACCATCTCATTACGGAAAACAATCCCGGATGGTAATTCTCTATGAGAGTTCGGGCATCGATGCTCCGAAAGCCGACGCCCAAACTCCTGTCCAAGAAACATAACGAATCAACGAATCGATATCGAAATGAAATCCTATCAATCACTTATAGCTTTGTTGTTCTGCGGTTTTGCCCTTGCATCCTGCGACAGCGAATTAGAAGAGAAAGTATCTCTGAACGTCGGTGTTACCGCCGACGGGAATGTCAAAACAGTCGGCGACACCGTCATTGTGAAGAAAGGAAAACCCGTCGAATTCCGATTGGGAGGTAATCCAGACTTTATTACCTTTTTCAGTGGTGAGCCCGGAAGCAAGTACGAGTATCGAGAGCGGGTAATGATCGATGCTGCCGATATAGCCTCCTCTCATCTGATGTTCTCCGTTTGGGAACAATATGGCAATGCAGCCAGTGCTGCCGGGGTGCTGAGTATGTATATTTCAGACAGTTTCCCGGGTCTGTATAAGAACAATTTCGCGGCCGATTCGGCATTGGTCGAAACCTCGTTATGGAAAGATTTAGTGCCACAGAGCGACCTGCCTCAGGCTCCCGTCTCTTCCGTTGCAGGCGCCAAGTCGTTCGATTTGGATATGAAGCCCTATTTGGGAAAGGCCATCACCATCGCCGTCAAGTACAAAGGGCAGAACAACTCAGCAGCACAGCCGCGTGTGAATTTTGTCAAGATGCAGATCGTCAACCGAATGAAAGACGGTACTTCGAGCACACTAATGGCCTCGAATATGGGATTCACGGCCGTCAATATGTGCAACCGACTACACTTGGAAGACCAAAAGTCGATGACAAACAACAGAGCTTACGGCACCGTAACCAATAATACGGCAGGCATTTGGAATCTGACGGGCGTGGCGAAAGGCAACTTTTTCATCCACAGCAGCAATGCGAAGCGGGCGCTGAAATACAGTTGGCTCGTGTCGAATCATATTCTTGTGAATGCTTGTACGCCTGATGTGGGTGTCAATATCAAGAACATCTCCCGGAATTTAGATGCTTATTCTTATGTGTACAACACGACGGGAACGTACAAAGCCACGTTCCTTGCAGTGAACGGGAACTACAAGAAGACGTCGTCCGTTATCCGACAAATGAACATAAAGGTAGTGGAATAGAGTCGGCAAGATAGCTCATAAAATGTCGCCCGGCACGAGCTGTCGACATAGAAAAACGGAGCTGTCGGACGCCCGATAAAGAAGCTCGTTTCCATTAACCGTTAATCACCGTGCAAAATGCCGTTGAATGCCGTGCATTCAGCCGTTAATCGCCGTGCAAGTAACGGTTAATCGGAAGCTCTTCTCGAATCACCTGTGGGAATAGGCATTCTCAGACGTCGTCTTAGTTGGCATTCTTCGCTTGAAAAAAATATAATACCGATGCCCGAATCGATGTCCAACGACGGAGCTATTCAGTTATATACGACCGTAAAAATCATTCAATAATGAACACGAAAACTTTTATCTCAATGATTGTCTCTGCCTTTGTCGCACTACCTGTACAAGCAGACGACAGCAGATTTTGTACTGCTTGGAACGCATTTGTCAAGCAGTCGGCAACCAATGTATTGTTAGATTTCTCCTATGCGGGTTACAACCACGGCGAAACGGCCCCTCCCGATGTCTCGACATTGGGTTATACCGTTTATGATGTGACCGATCCTGAGTTCGGAGCAGTGCCCAACGACGGTAAATCCGACCGCGATGCGCTTGTGCGGATTCTGAAAAAGATCGGCGCAGGAAAGGCTGATGCACGGGCGATAATCTACTTTCCCGCAGGCGATTACATTCTGCACACATCGGAAGATAATACGATCGGTGCCGACGGGAAAGCCCAATCTTCGGCATTGAATATCGTGATGGGGCACGTCATACTGAAAGGTGCGGGCCGAGACCTGACCACTCTGACGATGAAAGACCCCAACTTGCCGCGCAACAAGAACCTGTACAGCTCGCCGGTGATGATTTCCATTCGCAACAACGGCGAAAAGAATCCACCTGTTTGGGCGCAGATCACGGGGCGGGCACATAAAGGCGACTTTACCGTTGAGGCGGAAAACATCTCTCCTGACATCAAACCCGGTACTTGGGTAATGCTGAATTTGGAAAACAACGATGCCGCTCTTGTCAAGCAAGAACTGTTGGGGCACCGCTTGTCTAGCACGATGACCAACCTCAAAAACGATGGCGTACAGGTACGCGACTATCATCAGGTGAAGTCGGTAAGCAACGGTCGTATCACGTTTTACGAACCTTTGATGCACGATGTAGACCCACAATGGGGTTGGAAAATTGTCAGATATAGACATTATGAGGGCGTGGGTATAGAAGATCTCACGTTTGTGGGCAACGCAAAAGACCATTTCAAGCACCACGCAACGTGGCAGGACGATGGCGCTTACAAGCCTTTGGATATGGTCCGAATGACCGATTCGTGGATGCGACGCGTGGGATTCCGCAGCGTCAGCGAGGCTTTCACGATGAGTTTGTGTGCCGGTTGTTCAGCATACGATATCACCATCAGCGGTCGCCGCGGGCATTCGGCCATTCGTGCACAGGCCTCTTCACGCGTATTTATCGGCAAAGTGTTTGATCATTCCGATGGATATTACAACGATGATCAATCTCGTTATGCCAAGAATGTGGGTCAATATCACGCCTGCGGCGTGTCTAAGCAAAGCATAGGCTGTGTTATTTGGGACTCGCAATGGGGTGTTGATGCTTGTTTCGAGGCACACGCCACGCAGCCGCGAGCCACATTGTTCGATGTCTGCAAGGGCGGATTTATGCAGTATCGGATGGGAGGCGACCGATCGCAGTTGCCCAATCATCTCGATGATCTTACGCTTTGGAATTTCAATGCGACCAATATCTCGTCCAAAACACAGCTTCCTTTCGTCTGGTGGGACGACAAACAGATTTGGTTTAAGACGTTGCCGCCTACTATCGTAGGCTTTCACGGCGATGCGGGCGTTACTTTTGTAGCCGGTCAAACCAAACTCGATGCCGACCACGGACACGAAGTTCTGCCGCGTTCGCTGTATGCCGCTCAGTTGGAAAAGCGTTTGGGAGCCGTTCCCGCGTGGTTGAAAGAATTGGAAAAGGTGAACGATACAACTACGGGTATCGTCCGAATACCGCAGAAAGCACCGTCCGATAATCGGATATACAACCTCAACGGGCAGTATGTGGGTACAGATTCGCACGCCTTACGGCGTGGAATCTATATCCGTGGAGGTAAAAAACTAATAAAATAAAAGGGTAAAAAAGAAGTACTCCCACCGGGAATCGAACCCGGATCAAAGGTTTAGGAAACCTACGTTCTATCCATTGAACTATGGGAGCAGACCTATTCGGTGATGCAAAGATAATGGTTTTTCTTGATTGAGCGAAATAAATGCAAGGCGATTTTTCTGCAAAAAACGTTAGGAATAGACAGAATTCAGTTGTCGTTCGACGATTTTTGACTACCTTTGTGGGCTCAACAAGACATTTATGAATGTATCAGACTTTACGACAAAAACTGTCGACGGCGGTCTCACGCAGCCGGAAGTAGAGGCCAGTAGGCGTCTGCATGGCAGCAATATACTTACACCGCCGCGCGGTGTATCGCTTTGGAAGCTCTATCTTGATAAATATCGCGACCCGATGATCAAGATTTTGCTTCTTACGGCATTTGTTTCGCTCGTGCTGGCGTTTATCGAAGGCGACTTCATCGAGACCATCGGTATCTTCGTTGCGATATTCCTCGCCACGACGGTAGGCTTCGTTTTCGAGCGCGATGCAGCCCGAAAGTTCAGTGTACTGACGTCGCTTGATGAGGAACAACCCGTTAAAGTGAAACGCGACGGTCGTGTGCAGGAGATTGCCCGACGTGATGTTGTCGTGGGAGACATCTTGATTATAGAGGTGGGCGACGAGATTCCGGCCGACGGTCAGTTGCTCAGCGCCGTGGATTTGCAGATTAACGAGTCGTCGCTTACAGGCGAACCGATGGTTACGAAATATGCAGACGCCGCAGGGCAACACACCGAAGGCGCTTATCCTGCCGACCAAGTGTTGCGCTCGACGATGGTAATGGGCGGCCGCGGTGTGGCTCGTGTTACGGCCGTGGGCGATGAAACGGAAATCGGGAAAGTGGCTCGCAAGTCGACGGAAACCACCGGCACGGAGACGCCTCTCAATCAACAGCTTGGTAAACTGGCCCGATTCATCAGCAAATTGGGCTCGTGCGTGGCCGTGGTAGCTTTCGTGCTTTTCCTCGGTCACAGTATTTTGACCGATACGGTGTGGCGTTCGGGCGATTATCTGCGGATGACCGAGCTCACGCTCAACTATTTTATGATGGCCGTTACACTCATTGTGATGGCCGTTCCCGAGGGACTTCCAATGGCGGTAACGCTGAGTCTGGCCCTGAATATGCGCCGAATGTTGCGCAGCAACAATCTTGTTCGCAAGCTGCACGCCTGCGAAACAATGGGCGCAGTTACCGTTATATGCACCGATAAGACCGGAACGCTGACGCAAAACCGGATGGAAGTGCGCGAGATGGTTCCCCTTTCTGATGACGACCGATTGCTGGCCACAGCCATTGCTGTGAATACCACGGCCCATCTCGATACCGATGATGGGCGCGGGATAGGTAATCCCACTGAGATTGCACTGCTGACGTGGGCCCAAAAGCACAGCTTTGATTATCACGAATTGCGTGAGCGAGCCGACATCGAGGTGCAACTCCCGTTCTCAACAGAGCGAAAGCTGATGGCTACCATTGCCCGTGTCGAGGGGCGCCGTTATCTTTTCGTCAAAGGAGCACCTGAAATTATTCTGGCGATTTGCCGTCTTTCGCCCGACGAAAGACCGTTACTTGCACAGCGTTTAACGGCTTTTCAGCAGGCCGCTAACCGTACTTTAGCGCTGGCTTATCGTGAGCTGCAAGATACCGAAACAGATATTGCTTCATTACTTGCTCCCCTCTCCCAAGGGAAAGATACCGGGGATGAGGCTGCCGAGCTATCGGATGCGCTGCTTACACTACAATCCTTGGTTGCCATCAGCGATCCGTTGCGTCTCGATGTACCGTCGGCTGTGGCCGAATGTCGGCGTGCCGGCATTACGGTAAAGATCGTTACGGGCGACACTTCGGCCACAGCCATTGAGATTGCGCGGCAAATCGGTATCTGGACAGCCGATGACGACAAGGTTGAAGCTGCCCATCCGAACAGTCGACACATCACCGGCACCGACTTTGCAGCCCTCAGCGATGAGGCGGCTTACGCCGAAGTGGAGGGGTTGAAAGTGATGTCGCGGGCCCGACCCGACAACAAACAGCGGTTGGTTCAGCTATTGCAGCGCCACGGCGAGATTGTGGCCGTTACGGGAGACGGCACCAACGATGCGCCCGCACTCAATTATGCGCACGTGGGCTTGTCGCTCGGCTCGGGTACGAGTGTGGCTAAAGAAGCGTCGGATATGACTCTCTTGGACGACTCTTTCGCGTCGATCGCCCGCGCGGTGATGTGGGGTCGGTCACTATATAAGAACATTCAGCGGTTTCTTTACTTCCAGTTGGTGGTCAATTTGGCTGCTCTATTGCTCGTGCTTTGCGCCTCACTGGTGGGTATGGCGATGCCGCTCACCGTCACCCAGATATTATGGGTCAACCTGATAATGGATACTTTCGCTGCGATGTCACTGGCTTCGCTGCCGCCTTCGCACGAAGTGATGAACGAGAAGCCGCGTCGCAGCAGTAATTTCATCATTACGCGTGCAATTGGCCGTAGCATTTGCATAGGTAGTGTGGCGCTGTTTATACTGATGTCGGGCCTGCTTCTGTATTACGAATACGATTCCGACCCCGGCATCCAACTGCACGAACTCACGATATTCTTCACTGTTTTCGTGATGCTTCAGTTCTGGAACCTCTTCAATGCGAAGTCGCTCGGCTCGCATCATTCGGCTTTCCGTCATTTCTTTTTAGATCGGGGACTCATCCTTGTGCTGTTGATCATCCTTGGCGGACAATGGATTATCGTGACGTTCGGCGGCAAAATGTTCCGTACCGAACCGCTT
The DNA here is from genome assembly GCF_963541955.1 of Hoylesella pleuritidis. Classification (NCBI taxonomy): domain Bacteria; kingdom Pseudomonadati; phylum Bacteroidota; class Bacteroidia; order Bacteroidales; family Prevotellaceae; genus Hoylesella; species Hoylesella pleuritidis. Next base: position 37,251 of record NZ_CAUTUT010000002.1, read on the forward strand.
TCGGCTGTCGAATGGTTGTTAATCATTGCCTCAACTTCCGTCGTTCTTTGGGCCGGCGAGTTGTGGAGGTGGAGCAAGAGACGAGGAAATAAAGTAGTAAGGGAGCAAATAATAAGTGATAAGGAGTAGGGAATAAGTAGTAAGTAATGATAATAGTGGATGAAACAACAAGGCCGTTGCCTCCTGCGGCAGCAACTATCGGGTTCTTCGATGGCGTGCATTGCGGTCATCGATACCTTATCGGGCGTGTGATCGACGAGGCCCGAGCCGACGGGTTGGCATCGATGGTCATCACGTTTGCCCGTCATCCGCGCCAGGTCATCGATACCCACTATGTACCTCGGCTGCTTTCGACCCCCGAAATGAAGATAGAGCGACTCGCAGAAACAGGTATCGACCGCTGCACCGTACTCGACTTCGATCGCCGAATGGCTGCGCTCACGGCCCGCGAGTTTATGATACACATCCTCAGTAGTCGCCTTAACGTACGCAAACTCATTATAGGCTACGACAATCGATTTGGTCACGACCGCTCAGAAAGTATTGACGACTATTGTGCTTATGGCCGCACGCTGGGCATTGAGGTCGTGGAGAGCTGCGGAATTACCGTAGATGGTATCCGTGTCAGCTCTTCGGTCATTCGCAATGCCATTGAACGTGGCGATCTGACAGAGGCCAATCGCTGTTTAGGCTATGCTTATACGCTGTCAGCACACGTGTCGCACGGCTTTCGCAACGGGCATCGCTTAGGCTTTCCCACGGCCAATCTCGATATGGATGAGGTGTGTCAGCTGCTGCCGCAGATAGGAGTCTATGCCACACGAGTGCGCATCGAGGGCGAGTGTGAGTTGTACCCGGCAATGACGAGCGTGGGAACGCGCCCCACTTTCGACGGAACGCGCCTGTCAGTAGAGACCTATATCCTGGATTTCGACGCCGACTTGTACGGCCGGAAGATTGAAGTGGCATTCCTGAAACGCATTCGCGGCGAAAAGAAATTTGCTGACTTGCAACAGCTTCGTACGCAAATGGCCGATGACGAACGCCATATTCGCGAATTGAATCATCTTTAACCGACATATAAATGACAACAACGACTAAAAACATTCTCAACATCTTATGGTTCATTGTAGTCTATCTACTGGTCCAAGTCATTGCTACCGTCATCGTGGGTATGGCTTTCCTGATGGCTCGCGGATCGTCGATTCCCGAAGCACTCGGTTCACTTTCCGGTGGATTCTTGACGGAACCAACGGCCATTATTGTGCTGACCGCAGTTGCAAATACAACTCTTATCCTGCTGTTTCTCGGCTTCCGATGGGCACCGGTGTCGTATTCCTACCTGCGGACTCGACCTTGGCGCGCCCTCAGTTGGATTGCATTGCTCGGTTTGTTCACCGTGATTCCGTCTGTATGGATGATCGAATGGATCGATGCCGATGTCCCCAATGGTATAGAAAAGGTGTTGAGGGCTTTGATGAGCGATGGCTTCGGCTATTTATCCGTAGGTATTCTGGCCCCCATTGCAGAAGAGATTCTCTTTCGCGGAGCTATTCTCCGCTGTTTGTTCACACTTTTTTCAAAGCGTATGCATTGGTTGCCCATCGTGCTGTCGGCCCTGATCTTCGGTCTGGCTCACGGCAATATGGGTCAGGCTCCGCATGCTGTGGCGCTCGGTTTGCTGTTAGGCTGGATGTATTACCGCACCGGCAGCATCATTCCCGGCATCGTCTTGCATTGGGTGAACAATTCGGTTGCTTTCGCAGTCTGTAATTTGTGGCCCGGATCGGAAGACTACAAGCTCATCGATTTATTCGGGGGCAATGCGTGGGCAATGTGGTTGAGTCTGGTATTCTCTATGCTCCTCACCATTATTTGCCTGTTACAGCTGACGCGAATATTGAAAAAGGGCAAGCGGACAAGCCGTTGATGCTTACGAAAAGGGCCCCTCGATTCTCGCGAATGAAGGGCCCGTGCATATATGATACCTATTGAGAGACTACTCTACTGAGATTTGACGACTTGCGCTTTGCACGACTTGTGACAGCTTAGGAAGTACTACCGTGAGCACGCCGTCGTTGACTTTGGCTGCGATTTTATCCTTATCTACGTCATCGGGAAGCAGCAATGTCTGCTCATATTTGGAGTAACTGAACTCCCGGCGCAGGTAATGTGTCTTCTTGTTTTCCTCTTTATTCTCCTGCTTCTGCTCCATCTTGATGGTTAGATTTCCGTCGTTGTTGATGTTGACAACGAAGTCTTCTTTCTTCAATCCGGGTGCGGCAAGCTCTACAACATAGTCTTTTTCGTTTTCGATGACATTGATGGCGGGTGCCGTTGCATTAGCGCGGGGCATAAAGTCTGTGTTGAAAAAGTCGTCGAATACACTCGGTAACCACGAATTTCTGTGCATAATTGGTAACATAATCAATCCTCCTGTTTTTTTAATTTGTTTCTGTTTCAACTTCATTGGTTGAAATGCAACAAGCATACCAATAAACTTTTGTGCGTCAAATTGACATACTTATATGCCGATTTGGCTGTTCTGTGGCGTCGGTAGGCCACTCATTCCCAATGTACATTATCTGATACGATGTCTGCTCTATATATAATTGAATATCAAAGAATTGAGATTCGCATCCGATTCTCGGTTGTTTAAAAACGACCTCATCTTTCGACCCTGTCTTATTTGTAATAAATTGCCTTACAACTAATGGTAGATCGTACGCCGTTTAACGGCTAATTGCGGTGTAATTAGCCGTTAAACGGCGTGCGATTAATTGTTAGTTGCAGTGCAAATAACAGCTAAATGAGAAATAACTTATATATTACTGTAAATCAATGACATACAAACCCTTTCCCATTTATATTCTTTTAGTTTTCTGTCTAAAATAAAACCAACCTTCACTCACAGTCCATAACTCCCCCAGCTTAGGAGATTAAGGTGGAAGTATTATCCTATTTCATCACTCCCGAATCTTGATCTCGGTTATTCATCGAGCGCTGCCCGGCGGCGTACTTGCGACCTTTGGACAGACGCCACGTGACACTCAGACTCAGCATATTGCCCATATCCCGATTGTGATTGGTGTAAACATTGTGTACGAATCGGTTGAGCAGTTCGCTTCTTTGCATCAACGGATTGCTTTGCAGACAGTGTTGATAATACAAAGAGATGTCTGCACGCCCCCATTTATAAGCCGCCGTAACATAATAAGCCGCTCCCTGACGCCCCTTACTCTCTCCCTCCAACCACCGATAACCGTTATCTGCATCGGCAGCAAGCGTCAGCCGACCGAGATAAGCCGTGAGATGAACACTCCCATTGAATGAAGTGTAATGGTGTTTATACGTATTTCCGTAATTAAAACAGCGATAAATACCGCTCGAAGCACTGACCGAGAGCACCTCGGGAATGATGTCCCAATTGGTATAATTCTGTATATAGAGCAGATTGCAATGCTTTTGGTTGGTGCGAGTATAGATAAATGTGTCGCCGTCTCGCTGAATATCCTGCATCACGGCGTGGGTGTTGATGCGATAATAGGTATCAATGTGCGTATAGAGTCGGGCATTTTTATACGATAAAATCAGCTGATGTTCGGTGCGACGGTTGGGTTTCAAGGCCGGGTTTCCTTTGTAGACAGCAAGCGAATTGCTCTTGATGGCAACGTCGCTGAGATGTTCCGGACGTGGCGGAAAAAGGCTGATGCCGAAGTCATATTTAACGATGAAATCACGGAAAATCGCTTGTGAGAGGGTCAGTTTGGGTCGGACGAGCCAATAATCGTACTGATGCGTACCCTGGCTGTAGTATTGTCGCCTGACACCTGATCCCAACAGATAGCCCAACTGCCCCAACCGACCTTTGATTTGAGCAAAGAGATAGAGGTCGGATGTGCGATAATCGACGCGTGTCTGCACATCTCCCGCATACCTGACCGCCACGTATTTCTGCGCAGATTTCAGTCCCGAGGAGAATGTGAAAGGCTTCAACGTATTTTCATAAATGATTTCTCCAATAGCAGAATAGGTGCTCCCATCGGTGCTATGACTGTAATTTTTGCCCATTTCATCGAGAGAATAGCCGTATTTCGAGCTGATGTATGTACCCACTCCATTGCAAGTCAGCGACTGATGCGAACCGAATCGAGCTGCGAAATAGAGATCGATGCCGGGAGAAACGGATTTACTGTCATACGAACTGCGACTCTCCGAGACAGCGCCTTGCCACGCAGTGCAATAGCGGGAGATATTATCAGGCGAGCGATCGTATGTATTCGAGAAAACGGCTTGCAAGACATAGCGGTCTGAATCGGCCCGATTGTAGCGGAGTTTAAGTTCGTGCGACCGATTTTTATCGAGTATATACGTACTATTATCGGTCTTGGTCAGAACACGATTATCAGACATTCGATAATCGGTTATTTGCAAGGTGCGCTGCCCGTCCATACGGGCGTGCCCGAAATCATAATCTACTCCCCACTCATTTTTTCCCCGATTGAATCGCACATAACCGCCATATTTGCCCCTGTTCACCGTCAACGACTGCATCAGATGGCTCCCAACGGTGTACCCACTGACAGCTCTCCGGGTGATAAAATTGATGACACGGGCAATGTTCTGCCCGTATCTTACCCCCGGATTGCTGATATAATCCACCCGGACAACAGCATTCATATCCAATGCAAGCAAGTCTTCGCGGCTCGCAGGGATATCATTGATGCGTGTTTGTACATCACCGAGATTGCCCGTGACAATGATGCTGTGCGCAATTTCATCCACTTTGATATTCGGGAGTGCCAATTTGGTCAGCAGATGATAGCCTGATGCGGAAGTCTCTTTCTGTTTTCGAGTGGGGAAAATCTGCTGTCCTTCGGGCGTATTCACCACCTTTGCACCGTTCACCGTAACCTCTTGAAGATTCACTTCTCGCTCAGTCTGCGCCGAAATCGGTATCAACGGCGCGACCAATAGCCACAAAATCCATCGTTTTTTCATCTTTTTCTTCGGTAAAATGGTTATTTTCGACAAAGATAAAGCCCTTTTACGGAATCTCCGTTTACAGCTACCTGACATTTGCCTGACAATGCAGCACGGCGAAAAAGCATAGAAACGAAACTTTTATCAAGATTTTTTTGGAGGGTAGTTTGTTTTTTATTAAATTTGCATTTCAAAAGAGAGATTAAGGAATTGAATGCTAACCGCAAATAGAAAGACAATACTCATTTATTGATTTTAACACGGTTTGGCTGATAATCCGATCTCGATCGAAAACCAGTTTATTAAATCTTAAATGTAACAAGAATGAGAAAAAAGACGAAAACGATGCACTCGGCATTGCGTATGTGCGTAACTGCGCTGCTGATGTTGCTGTCAATGAGCCTCTATGCACAGGATCTTACGGTAACGGGAACTGTGAAAGATGCACAAGGCGAGCCCGTTGTCGGAGCCTCGGTAGTTGTACAGGGCCGGAAAACAGGCGTTATTACCGATGTCGACGGCAATTACACCATTAAGTGTTCGCCACGGGCAACACTGCTGTTCAGCTATGTCGGCTATAAGAACAAGAGTGTGGCCGTGGCCGGAAGGACGCAAATCGATGTCGTGTTTGAAGACAACGAAAATGCACTGAACGAAGTAGTAGTAACCGCATTGGGCATCAAACGCGAGGCCAAAGCATTGGGATACGCCGTAACGGAAGTAAAAGCCGCCGAATTGGAGCGGGCTAACACCATCTCGCCTGTATCTGCCTTGCAAGGCAAAGTGGCCGGAGTCGAGATCAATCAGTCGGACGGCGGTATGTTCGGATCAACCAAAATACAGATCCGCGGAGCCTCGACGCTGAGCAAAAACAATCAACCTATCTTCGTAGTCGACGGCGTAATACTCGATAATGCGACGAGTAGCTCGGGCGATGCAGACTGGGACTCGAATATAAATGACTACGGAAACCAATTGAAAAACCTGAATCCTGACGACTTTGAGAGCGTGAGTGTGCTCAAAGGAGCAGCTGCAACGGCGCTCTATGGGTCGCGAGGCTTAAACGGAGCAGTGGTTATCACCACCAAGAACGGCCGTGGCGGCGGTGGCGTTACGATACATTTCTCGCAGACAGTAGGGCTTGAGACGGTGTATAAATCACCTGATTTACAGAACCGTTACCTGCAAGGTCGCTGGCCGGGAGGCGTTACTTACGGTAAGGCTTATACCGAGAAAGGCGACCGTTGGGCCGACAATATGTCGACCTATTCCACAAACAACGATGGCAAATACTCAATGATAGCCCAGAACGACAATGCAAGCACCGGCTGGGGACCCGATGTTAGCTGGGCCAAAGGCAAGCAGTTCGAGCAGTACGACGGCACAATGGGCGAGAATCGGATATTCAAAAACAATTACAAAGATGCCTACGACACGGGTATAAACACAAATACCAACATCTCATTGCAAGGTGGAAACGATCGCACTACATTCTATGCATCGGCTTCTTACAAGTATAACAAGGGGACAACACCGCGCAATACCTTCAACAGATTCTCTTTCTTGGGCAAGGCTTCACAGAAAGTAGGCAAGTTGGTAACGGTAGATTTCAGTATGAATTTTGCACAGTCGCAGCCGCGCAATGCGCAACAGAACATCGGTGAATTGTTTGCTACAGGCGCATTCCCGCGCGAATATGATGTCAAGAGATATAAACATCTATATAAAGGTACGCACGGAGGATTGGCCGATGCCGCTTACGGCGATCGGTATCGGTCGGTTCCGGGTCGCGAATTGTGGTGGGACATTTACGAAAACAGCTATATACAAACGGAAACGATGGTTCGGCCTGTACTCAATCTCAACATTCAGGCCACACCTTGGTTGCAGCTCACTGTGGGCGGAAGCCTCAATTATTATTATATTGACGTTGAAGAAAAGTATCCGGGAAAAGGTTATGCCAACGAAGGAGGCTCCTATAAGCTCTCGCATAAAAGCACGATGCAGGAGAATATGTATATAGCGGCCAACATAAACAAGCAGATCAACGACGACATTGAGGTGCACGGATTCCTGCGCGAAGAGTTTTTCAACCAGCACGCACAATACAATGCCGAATGGACCAACGATGGATTGATCGTGCCCAATCAGTTCTTTATCAAGAATTCAAAGAAACAAGCAGGTCTCGATGGTTATAAATTCAACACCAAACGCATCGTTTCCACCATCTTTGCTGTGGGCGGAAGCTGGAAGAATCAGCTCTTCTTAGATGTTACAGGGCGTAATGACTGGTCGTCGTCATTGGTTTACAGCTACGGACGCGGCAATTTCTCGTACTTCTATCCGTCGGTTTCGGGATCGTGGATCATCACCGAGAGCTTTAAGAATCAACTTCCCGCGTGGGTGACTTTTGCCAAAGTGCGCGCCTCTTGGGCACAAGTGGGTAACGATACGTCGCCTTATTATATTAACTCGGGTTATGAGTTGAAGACCTATTCAAAAGGAGACAACAAGGTATATGGACTCTCTTTGGATGACCAACTTAAAAGTACGAACCTCAAACCCGAGCGAAAGAATGCATGGGAAATCGGTTTTGACTGGCGATTCCTGAACAGTCGGGTCGGACTTGACTTCACTTACTACCGCGAGAACACGCGAAACCAGATTATGTCTATCAATGTTCCTTACTTCTCGGGCGTCAAAACCGAGCTCATCAACGCCGGAAACATCCAAAACGCAGGTATCGAACTCGCGCTGAATACTACTCCAATCAAGAACCGCGATTGGCAATGGGACGTGAACTTTACCTATACCCGCAACCGCAATAAGATTGTTTCGCTGAGCAATGACGTGGCTTCTTATGTCGTACTCGACGGTGATCCTGCTTACGGAAACTACCGAATCGGGTCGGTGGCAAAGATCGGAGCCAACTACGGAACATTGATGTCAGACTCTTGGATCAAGAAAGATGAAGCCACAGGAAAGGATGTTATCGGCTTCACAAACAATTACCACACAGCTTATTACAAGCGCGGCGGAACCGTAAAAGAGGTTGGTTCGATGTTGCCCGACTTCCTCGGGTCGCTCAACACCACACTCCGCTACAAGAGTTTGAGCCTCTATATGCTTTTCGATGCACGTTTCGGAGGCTATGTGGCATCTTATAACTCGCGTTATGCAACAGCTTACGGCTTTTCAGGTGCATCTGGAAAATATCGCAAAGGCATCGAATGGGTCAGCCAATATGCCGACACCAAGGGCCGCACTTTTACCGACGGATTCATTCCCGACGCTGTGTTCGACAAGGGAACAATCGTTACCACGCCCGCAGGGAAACAGCAAGACGTAAGTGGAATGACCTACCAAGAGGCTTACGAAAAGGGCTATGTAGAGCCTGCTCATATGCAGACGACAACCTATTTCAAGAACAGTTGGGGTAACGGCGTTATCAACAGCGACTGGTTTAAGAAGCTGAACTACATCTCACTGCGTGAAATCACCATCGCGTACGCATTCCCGCAGAGCATCTATCGGCACTTAGGCGCTAAAGCACTCTCGGTAAGTTTCACCGGACGTAACATCGCTTACTTGCTCAACACGGCACCCAACCACGAGAATCCCGAATCGATTCGCGGTACGGGAGCATCCGCTTTCCGTATGCGTTCATTCGCTCCTTTCACGGCAAGTTATCTTTTCACTATTAACGCAACATTCTAACGAGAAACCGATTATGAATCACAAGAATATCATCAAGGTCTTTGCGGCTATGCTGTTGACGGCTCCGCTCGTGTTCACTGCAAGTTGCAGCACGGACGAGTATGCCAAACTCAACACTAATCCGGCAACTATCAATAAGGCAGATATCAAATACCTCTTCACCCAAGAGCAGATTTCCTATCAGCCGTTCGACTATTTGCTTTGGTATTATGATGCCAATTATACGTCTCACTTCGCCCAAGCCTATACGCCGGCAGGCAGTTTCAGCGACCTGTTTAATCAAATAGGCGCGCTGGGTGGCGCTGGTTCACGTTTCGTTGAAGTGAAGAAGTATGAGAACGAGATTAATAAAACCATCGCTGAAATGGATGCCGAGAAGGCCAAAGGTTATCAAGACATCAAGGCAATGGCCAATGCACTCTCGGTGTATATGGCTCTTTACGACTGCGATATGTATGGTTCGATGCCGTATAGCGAGGCTGTACAGTTCCGTTATGGCGGTACTCTCACGCCGAAATACGATTCGCAGAAAGAGCTTTTCACGAAATGGATTGAAGAAATCGATGCCGACATCAAAGTGCTGAGCGCTAAATTAGAATCGCAGGCATCGCTCGGCAACAACGATTTGGCCTATAATGGCGACGCAGCCAAGTGGCTTAAGTTTGCCAATGGTGTGAAGTTGAAACTCGCCGTACGCTTGTTGCACCAGAATAAAGCACTGGCCATCAAACTGGCTGAGCAAGTTGGATCCAATGACAATAACGTGATGAGCGCTATCGAAGACGATTATGTATATAATAAAGGTACTGGCGGCGACGGCGGTAACAACACCTACGGAACCGATAACAGCGTAAGCCTGGGCGCATCGAGTAAGAATGTACTCGACTTTATGAAACGAAACCACGACCCCCGAATGCTGGTGATGTTTACCAAAAATAGTTATAGCTCGGAAGTTATTCAAGCTTTCTTCGACGCTCAAGCCAAAGGCAACACTAAATGTGCCGTTCCCAAGTATATTCTTGACAACGTAAACTACACTACTGACGCGTCGGGCCACAAACGTTTTGTCAATTGGAAAGGCGACGGTGAACCTTGGGTACGCTACTATGGCATACCTATCGGACTCAAACTTAGCGATGATAAGAACTACACCGGCGACAACAACTACTTCATTACCACACGTTGGGAAGTGACAGACGGTGATGCTTCCAAAACCTATCGCCCCTACTCTACTTTTAACGAAGAGCTGGTGCGTGGCCGTGTAGACTTCACTTTCCCCACAGCACCTAAGGGAAAGGTAGTGCAAGACACCGAAGACAACCCGCTTTATGAGATGACTTTGAGCACGGCTGAGGTCAACTTATACCTCGCCGAATTCAAATTACTGGGCGCAAATCTGCCTAAGTCGGCTGCCGCTTACTTCAAAGCAGGTGTGGAAGCATCTGCAAAGGCATACAACCGACTGGCAATGCTCAACAAAATACCCTATTATGACAAGGAGCATTGCAACGACCCATTCGACAAGCCCGTTACTTACGGTGACAAGGAAATCGAAAATATGATGGCTAATGCAGACTATCAGCTGACCGGCAACAGAGCTTCCGACCTCGAAAAGATCTACATCCAGCTTTTCTTGCACTTCTATTATCAGCCACTCGAACAGTTTGTCACCGTCCGTCGGTCGGGTGTTCCAAAGGTGGGTAGCACACTGATACCGTGGGTAAAACTGACAGAGAATACCAATATACCGCGTCGTTTCTACATCACCGAGCCCAAAGACTTCGACAAGATGAAACCATTCATCATCGCGGCAGCCAAAGAACAAGGGTTCACATTCAGCGACGGACAGAACCCTTCGCTGCTCAACACCGAGCGAGTATGGTACGATAAAGGTGCACCTAACTTCGGCGAGGGACCTAACTATTAGTCCTCACGCCCTTGTTTGATACAATCAGAAGGAGAGACAGACAACCGATCTGTCTCTCCTTTTTATTGATAACTGAATAATTATGCCTTAAACAAAAGGCCGAAAAGGTATAAAGAACAGATAAATAACACCTGCCATAGCCCACAAGGCGGCCTCCTACTTTACGGAAAATATCTGTCCGGTTCTTGCAAAACTCCTATTTTTTCGCTAACTTCGCAGCAAATAGCAATAAAATAAGACAGAATGGAAAGATTAGTAATTAACTCTTACGAAGAGTTTGCGGCCCACTTGGGCGAGGATTTGGGTGTTTCGGAATGGTTGAAGATTGATCAGGAGCGCATCAATATGTTTGCCGACGCCACGCTTGACCATCAATGGATTCACGTAGACACTGCACGTGCCCAGCGAGAGAGCCAGTTTAAGAGCACGATTGCACACGGGTATCTCACACTTTCGCTGTTACCTTACTTGTGGGATCAAATCGTTGAAGTGCGGAATATCAAGATGTTGGTCAACTACGGGATGGATCAGATGCGCTTCGGACAGGCTGTCGTCACAGGTAGTAGCGTACGTTTAGCCACTAAATTGCACGCCATCAGCAATCTGCGGGGCATCTGCAAAACCGAGATTGCATTCAAAATCGAAATCGAAGGGCAACGAAAACCGGCGCTCGAAGGTATCGCAACATTCCTCTATTACTTTGAGTAAGGAGTTTGGTAAAAAGTAATAAGAAGCTTTGGAGTAAGTAGTAAGGAGAAAGTAATCAGTAATTCAAAAAGAAATTAAATACAGGTTATTCTCTCCTTACTACTTACTCCAAAGCTTCTTACTACTCACCCACCACCACTAATCTACCAACGCAAAATCCAACTGCTTCTTTTCTAAGTTAGCTTGCGCCACTTTGATACGCACGGCATCGCCAAGCTGATAGCGATGATGATGTCTTCGCCCCACGAGACAATAGTTTTTCTCGTCGAACTCATAGTAATCGTCATCGAGATCACGCATCGGAACCAGTCCCTCACAATGATTTTCATCAATCTCGCAATAGATTCCGAAAGCCTGAATTCCGCTGATATGGGCGTCAAACTCTTCTCCGAGCTTATCGCTCATATACTCTACCATCTTGTATTTTATAGAATCGCGCTCCGCATTCTGAGCCACTTGCTCCATATCTGAGCAGTGTTCACACAGCTCTTCATAATGATCCTTATTCGCACTACGTCCGCCGACGGCGTAACGCGTGAGTAAACGATGCACCATTAAATCGGGATAACGACGAATTGGAGATGTAAAATGGGTGTAATAATCAAATGCCAAGCCGAAGTGTCCGATGTTATGAATAGTGTAATGAGCTTTCATCATCGCCCGAAGAGCTACCATCTGAATCAGATTTTGCTCATTTCGGCCCTCGCATTCACTCATCAGTTTGTTGAGACTGCGCGCTGTTTCGCCCTTGGTTCCAGCCGTTTTTATTTTGTAACCGAACTTAACGACAAACTCGCGAAGTGTTTCCAACTTTTGCGGATCAGGTTGGTCGTGCACGCGGTAAGGCAAAGTTTTGGCCATTTTACCGCGTTTCGCCTTGCCAATACTCTCTGCCACGGTGCGATTGGCAAGCAACATAAACTCTTCGATAAGCTTATTGGCATCCTTTGAACGCTTGAAATAACAGCGAACAGGGCGCCCTTGGTCATCAACATCGAAGTGAAGCTCTTCGCGATCAAACTTCACTGCACCGTTTTTAAACCGTCGTTCGCGCAGTTTTTTAGCCAATTTGTCAAGCTGAATGAGCGCTGCTGCGTTTTCGCCTTGGTATCCTCCGCGGGGCGCCGAAGGTGCAGGCTTGCCCGTTCCGTCAACTACTCCGTTTCGCTCCAACAGCTCCTGAACCTCTTCGTAGGCGTAACGGCGATCGCTTTTAATTACCGTATGCACGATGCGGAAGCTCTTTACGTCGGCATCCTCATCGAGATTGAAAACCACACTATATGCCAGTTTCTCCTCATTGGGCCTTAACGAGCAGATGAAATTGCATAAACGCTCAGGCAACATCGGTATCGTACGGTCTACGAGATAAATAGATGTGGCGCGTTTCACGGCCTCTTTGTCTATAACCGACCCCTCGGCAACATAATGAGAAACGTCGGCGATATGCACGCCAACCTCCCACGTGCCATCCATTAGCCGTTTAATCGAGAGCGCATCATCGAAGTCTTTCGCGTCTTTGGGGTCTATCGTGCAGGTGAATGTAGTACGGAAGTCTTCCCGCTGGGCCAAATCCGCCGGCGTGACAACACCCGAAATCTTCTCAGCTGCATCTTCCACAGCTTTTGGATAGTAGTAGGGCAAACCGTATTGGGCTAATATCGTGTTCATTTCTACATCATTATCGCCCGACTTCCCGAGTATATCCACCACCTCGCCGATAATATTTTTATGGTCGGCATCAGGCCATTGGGTCACCTTTACCACGGCTTTGTCATCGCTTTTACCGCCTTTCAATTTGCGTTTGGGTATGATAATATCGTGTACATAGAGGTTTTCCTGTGTTACGAGAAAGGCTATATTCTTGTCCACTCGCAGTCGGCCGACAAACCGGTCCTTCGCTCTTTGAAGGATTTCAATAACTTCTCCCTCGCGGATATGATTCCTTCGGCGCGCCATAACAGATACTTTCACGCGGTCACCATTCAATGCCGACATCGAATTTCGCTCTGAAATGAACATCGGAGAGCCCCCTTCGTCGGGTATGAAAACATTTTTGCCGTTGGCTTTACGCATAAACCGCCCTTCGGCCACTTGTTGCATACGGCTGAGTCGATAAGCGTTGTCGCCCACTTTGGTGAGCGCATCGTCCCAGGAGAGCTCTTCCATCGTATCGATGGCCAGCATTTTGAGCGGATGCGTATTGAGTTTGAGCGATCGGAATATGTCTTTGAATGTGAAAGTTTTATCAGGTTGCGACTGAAAAAAACTCATCAACCGGTCGGTCAACTGTTGTTTATTCATCCGTTTGCCGCCTTTTTTCTCTTTTCCCATCGTATGATTGTATGTTAATATGTTGATTTTATTGCTTCCGATGCTGCAAAGTAACAAAATAAAAACGATAAACCGCCGTCTCGTTACAATTATTTTGCATTAAAAAACGGTGCTGTTCCCCCTATCGCAAAGGCGAATTGACAGGGAACAGGTTATAAAATAAAGCGCGATGTCCGTACAATCGACAGACATCGCGCCATTGGTTTATTCTAAGGTTTTGACAAATAAGCCTGTTGCAATTCGTTTGTTGTTGTTGCTTGATTTACGAGTGCAGTAATCGAATGTAGTAGATTTCTCTCCGCTATACGACATCCACCGTAGTTTGAGCTTGACAGTCTTGCCCTTGGTATCGGGCAATGAGGCGAGTCTGAACGCTACAACAGCATCGCCCACAGAACTTTGTACATCGCCGTTAGCATTGTGATAGAACACCACTTCATACGGGTTCTTAGGATTCGAGCCTGCAACAAGATTCACTTTGTGCTTTACCACGCCCCCCCAACGTGTGCGGAAGCGCAGCGTCAGGTATCCGTCTTCGGCAATAGTTACCCAATCATTAATGATTTCCACAGGGTCTTTGCCATAGGTTTCGGCATTTTTGTTACCTAAGTTCGGTGCTGTTCGTTTGGTCAGAATACTGTCAATCCAGTTCACCCGTACCGGATAGTCACGCTTGTTGTGTCCTGCTTCAGTCACACTGAAATTCACAAAGGCTCTCACTTCCTTATCACCGTAAGGCGATTTCGTCATATTGACCGGTCTCAATACGGTCGAATCGTCTAATTGCAGATAAAAAGGCGTCTTAGCAGTGGCCGGTTTCACCGTTACAATGGCATTAGGAAGGGCAGAACGGTCGTTATCGTCTTCGTTGAGACACGAGGTTAAACTCACGCTACATAGAGCCAGGCAGATGCCGCAAAGGGCTAAAAATGATTTTCTCATAACACTGATTTTTTTATTGTCTGTCTACTTCTTAAATTCCAAATTACGAAAACATTGCATCCGTTAATACATTTTTTTTGTAGACATGCAATAAAAAACTCAGAAAAAGAGTGCCTATTTTCGGTACTTTCTTACGGAAAAAGACGGAATCAATCGGTTATTTCGCCTAATTTCTTCCATATATTCAGGAAGTCCTGATGACTTACTTTGTTGCCGTAAGTCACTCTGATACCGGCATCTTCGAGTGCAGAAAGGGCCTGTTCACTGATGATATCGGCATACACTTCACACACACCGCCTTCAGCCATCATCCTTGCTGCGGTGCGACCTACGGCTTTATCAGCCAACTTAGCATCCAATAACACTTCGGGTTCGTTGGTCATCAGATCATAAAGCGTGCGCACCCCGCGCCCGTCGAACGTGCGAATATTTCCCTCGTGCAGTACTACCAGCGAGCACTGTTCGCTGTGGAGCTTGTCTTTCAGTTCGTCCATCATAGTCTGTTCCTCCGTTAATAGCTGTTCGTAACAGGCCGAATCCAACTGTCTGTCACTTCGCAAAGATAGGCAAAATACTTGAAAGCGCCAAGTATTTTACACAGAAAAAAGGGAAATGCAGACCAAGAACTCTTTGTTTTAATTCTTTACTTATTCGCTTAGATTGTGTCGGAGAAAACAGAGCGAAATATGCATCGACTACCACTTCATACTTCACTGATAATCAATCACATATAGTTCCCCTTGCAATTGACCGTTAAACGGCGTGCGATTAATGGTTAAACACACTGCGAAAAGCTGTTAAACGGAGAACAATTAACCATTAATTAAAAGCGGGTTATTATTTACTTGCAGACGAATAGGTCTACCTGCCCTTGACAACGATGTCTTTTGCTCTTCTGAATGGATGAACTTGAAGAACGGACAAGCACTGTTTCACCCCTTATTTATTTGTCTTGCAAACAATACAAAAATAACATTTATCTATCAAATAATAAAAAATTGTATATTTTCTGCCCCCAACCCAACCGGTATTGACAATTATTTCGTATATTTGCAAACAGTTTAACCCATAACTCAAATGATAAAACAACTACTTACCTTAGCTGCTTTGACATTTTCATTGTCGGCAAGTGCACAGACACATCCGCTGTGGATGCGTTACAGTGCGATCTCTCCTGATGGCTCAACCATCGCGTTTTCTTACAAAGGCGACATCTACACCGTTCCTGTCGGAGGCGGGAATGCCCGCCAACTGACGTCCAACGCGGCCTATGATGCTTATCCCGTATGGAGCCCCGACGGGCAAAACATCGCCTTTGCATCGACTCGCGAGGGCAGTATGGACATCTATTTGATGAACCGCAACGGCGGTGCGCCCAAACGATTGACTACCGACAGCGGCGACGAATACCCTCAAACGTTCCGCGACAACACGCATATCCTGTTCTCAGCAAACGGTATGCCCACGCAGAAATCCATCATTTTCGCAGGCGGATCGTTCCCGCAGGTGTATGAAGTAGGCACTAACGGCGGTCGGCCCAGGCTCTTTTCGGGTCTGACAATGCTCAATATCAGCATCAACCAGCGTGGAGACATTCTCTATCACGACCAAAAAGGCTATGAGGATCCGTATCGGAAGCACCACCAGTCGCCGATAACGCGCGACATTTGGCTGTTGAAGAACGGCCGATATACACGGCTTACCACCTTCAAAGGCGAAGACCGCAATCCAGTTTGGGCGCCCGACGGCACGCACTTTTATTATCTCAGCGAGACCGACGGTACGTTCAATGTCTACAAACGCAGTGCCGACGGAGCCGAAACAACGCAACTCACGCACTTCAAAGGCAATCCGGTGCGCTTCCTCACGGTGTCGAACAACGGAACACTCTGCTTCGGTTACGATGGCGAAATCTATACCTTGCGTGACGGCGGACAACCGCAGCGGGTGAATGTAAGTGTTGTTGCCGACCGCAGCGATATCGAACTGCAACGGCGAAATTGGACTTACGGCGCCTCGGAAATTAAAGTTTCGCCCACGGGTAAAGAAATAGCATTCGTTCTTCACGGCGATGTCTATGTAACATCTGTGGACTATAAGACGACGAAACAGATTACCGACACGCCCGAACAAGAGCGAAACATCGACTTTTCACCCGACGGCAAGAGTCTTGTCTACGCTTCAGAGCGCAGCGGCTTGTGGCAAATCTATATGGCAAAGCCCAAGAACAGCAATGAGAAAAACTTTACTTACGCCACCGACATCATTGAAGAGCAGTTGGTAAAGTCGGCTAAAACCTCGCAGATGCCGCAATTCAGCCCCGATGGAAAGAGCGTAGCCTTCTTTGAAGATCGCGGTGATCTCCGCGTGATCGACATCAAAACAAAGGCTGTTCACACGGCAATGGACGGCAAATATATCTATTCTTACAGCGACGGCGACATCTGGTTCGAGTGGAGTCCGGATAGTAAATGGTTGCTTTCTGCCTATATCGGCAACGGCGGTTGGAATAACCGTGACATCGCTTTGGTCAATGCGGCCGGCACGGGAGAGATTCACAACCTTACGCAGAGCGGTTACAGCGATGGCAATGGCAAGTGGGCATTGGGCGGAAAAGCAATGATTTTCAGCAGCGATAGAGCCGGATACCGCAGCCACGGCAGCTGGGGTACCGAGGAAGATGTATATATTATGTTCTTCGATCTTGATGCTTACGACCGCTTCCGGATGTCGAAAGAAGAGCGGGAATTAGCCGATCAGATCGCAAAGGACAACAAACCCGTTGCCCAGACGAAGAAGAATAAGAAAGGAAAGAAGAAAGACAAGGCTAAGAAAGACGACACATCGAAGTTGCTCCGGTTTGATTTTGCCAACTGTCGAGACCGTATCGTGCGGCTCACTGTTAACTCTTCGCATCTCGGCGATGCCGTTCTCAGCCCCGGAGGAGACACCTTATATTATCAGGCTGCATTCGAAGGAGACTATGATTTGTGGAAACACGACTTGAAAGAGAATAAAACCGAGATTGTGTTGAAAGGTGTCGGAGGCGGCGCTTTACAGCCCGACAAAGGATTTAAGAATCTTTATCTGTGTGCTTATCGAGGCATTAAGAAGATCGAAATCGGCTCAAAAGCCATTAAAAACATCGACTTCGAGGCTCGGTTTAACTATCGTCCGTATGCGGAACGCCGTTATATGTTCGACCATATATGGCAACAAGTGAAGGATAAGTTCTACGATCCTAAGCTACACGGCGTCGATTGGGACGGCTATCGCAAGACTTACGAACGCTTCTTGCCGTATATCAACAACAATTTTGACTTTCGTGATATGCTGAGCGAGATGCTCGGCGAGTTGAATGCATCTCATACAGGCGCCCGTTACTTTGGTTATGGAACGAATTTACCTACGGCTTGTCTCGGAGTTTTCTATGATCAAGACTACAACGGAGACGGGCTCAAAATCGCAGAAGTCATCAAACGTAGTCCGCTTGCACTCCAAAACACGAGTGTGAAGGCCGGATGTATCATCGAAAAAATCGACGGACAGAAGATCGTTCGCGATTCCGACTACAACTATATGCTTGACGGCAAGGTCGGAAAGCCCGTTCGTCTCTCCGTGTTCAACCCTCAAACGAACAAGCGTTTCAATGTAACGATACGCGCTATCAGCAAATATGCACAACAAGAACTGCTTTACAAACGGTGGGTTGACCACAACCGCCAACTTGTAGACAGTCTTTCAGGTGGGCGGATTGCCTATGTTCACGTGAAGGCAATGAACAGTCAGAGCTTCAGAACGGTGTATAACGAACTGCTGAGCGATAAGAATCGTAATCGTGAAGCTGTCATTGTAGACGAGCGTCACAATGGAGGCGGCTGGCTGCACGATGATCTTTGCACGCTGCTCAGCGGCAAAGAGTATCAGAAATTCATTGCACACGGCAAGTATATCGGACGCGATCCGTTCAACAAATGGGTTAAACCGTCGTGTGTTTTGATATGTGAAGACGATTACAGCAACGGTCATGGCTTCCCGTTCGTGTACAAAGAGTTGGGCATCGGCAAGCTGATTGGCGCTCCGATAGCAGGTACGATGACCGCCGTTTGGTGGGAATCGCTCATCGATCCGACAATGGTCTTTGGCATTCCGCAGGTCGGTTGCCGAGATATGCACGGCAGATGGGGAGAAAATACGCAGCTGAATCCTGACATCGAAGTATATAACTCGCCCGAGGATTACCTCAACGGCAACGACCGACAGATTGAAAAGGCCGTCCGAAGTTTCAATCTTGCGCCGCTATCTTCGTCTAAATAAGACAAGGAGTAAGTGTACACCATCTGAATGACGGATTCGAGACACAGCCTGTCGGAGTCTCAATCCCGCATTTGAAAATGGTCGCCGGGTGGATATTCTATTGTCGAATATCCACCCGGCGCTCGTTTTTTGTTCCCCTGAAATCTGTCTTTCGGAAAATAATGGCTACCTTTGCACACGGAACATTATGATGATTAAACAAATAAAAACATTATGGCAAAGAAAGCTTTATTGATGATTCTCGACGGTTGGGGAATCGGAAAACACGGTATCGGAGATGTAATCTACAACACACCGACACCTTATTTGGATTATCTCAACGCCGTTTCAGCTCACGCTGAACTGCAAGCCTCGGGCGAAAACGTAGGTCTTCCCGACGGGCAAATGGGTAATTCGGAAGTCGGTCATCTCAATATCGGTGCCGGACGCGTGGTCTATCAGGATTTGGTAAAGATCAACCGGGCTTGCAAAGACGGTTCTATCTTACAGAATAAAGGCATCATCGAGGCTTATACTTACGCCCGAGAGTCAGGCAAAAAACTACATCTGATGGGACTGACCAGCAACGGAGGCGTGCATTCTTCACTCGATCATCTCTTCAAACTCATTGAAATTTCTAAGGAATACGGATTGAAACGCACATTCGTTCACTGTTTTATGGATGGCCGCGACACCGATCCAAAGAGCGGAGCGGGCTTTATCCGCGAGCTCACTGACTGTTGTGCGAAGAACGATGCAGCCGTTGCAAGCATCATAGGACGCTTTTATGCAATGGACCGCGACAAACGTTGGGACCGCGTTAAAGAGGCTTATGACCTCTTGGTTAGGGGAAAAGGCGTACAGACCGACGATATGGTGCAGGCCGTAGAAGCCAGTTATACCGAGGGAGTAACCGACGAATTCATCAAACCCATTTATAATTCGACGGTCGACGGGACGATTCAGGCCGGCGATGTCGTCATCTTTATCAACTTCCGCAACGATCGGGCGAAAGAGCTTACACAGGTACTCACCCAACAAGATATGCCCGATGAGGGGATGAATACCATCAAAGACCTGCACTACTATTGTATGACGCCTTATGATGCAGCCTTTAAAGGCGTGGGAGTTTTGTTCCCCAAGGAGAACGTTCAGAATACACTCGGCGAATATCTCAGCACCCAAGGCAAGCGTCAACTGCACACGGCAGAGACCGAAAAATATGCACACGTCACATTCTTCTTTAATGGTGGACGTGAGACTCCGTTTGAAGGAGAAGACCGAATACTTGTTCCCTCGCCCAAAGTAGCCACTTACGACCTCCAACCGGAGATGAGTGCCTACGAAGTGAAAGACAAATTGGTGGGCGCCATCAATACACAGGAATATGATTTCATCGTTGTCAACTTCGCCAATGGCGATATGGTAGGACACACAGGCGTGTATAACGCCATCGCCAAAGCCGTTTATGCCGTAGACAATTGCGTGCGCGAGGTCATCGAAGCTGCCCAAGCTAACGACTACGAGGCACTGATCATTGCCGATCACGGCAACGCCGACAACACAATCAACGAAGATGGAACGCCCAATACGGCACATTCGCTGAATCCGGTACCTATTATTTATGTGACAAATAATAACAGTGCGACGATTCGCAACGGTCGTTTGGCCGACGTAGCACCCTCTCTTCTCCACATAATGGGGCTCGAACAGCCTGCCGATATGAACGGAGAGAATCTGATTTCAGATAATTAAAAGTTTTCCAAGCTCCCTAAGTTAGGGGATCGGAGAGCTGTGAACGAAGGTTGGTTTTATTTTAGACAGAAAACCAAAAGAGCATAAGTGAGAAAAGATTTGTATATTTTTGTAAATCAACAACATACAAATCTTTTCTCACTTAACTATTATTCGTACTGCAACTAACAATTGATCGCACGCCGTTTAGTCATTACTTACTACTATTATGAGAACAATTCTCGCACTACGGAGAGCGACTTGAGCTCAGGAAAATTAGGCAGATGCAGGCGATAATAGGCCGTGATGAGCTCTATACAGCGGTTGCGCTCGGCACGGGACATCGCAAAAAGGTGCATCGTTTCATAGTTCATCCGCATCAACAGGCTGATTTTGGCAGCCTCATCAGGGCACAGAAAGTCAGCGTGCAACGGCGGTTCAGGCGTAAAAATGCTGTTACGTAGATCGAAAAAATCGCCTTCCTGATAACCGTCAAGATTGGGATAGAAGCCCAAGAAACGTGAGAGCCGCATCATAAAGACCAAATGGAAGTTGGAAAAAGACTTGTGTGCACCGTCTAACCAGGCCAGACTGTTCACTACATAGCTGAACAAAGGCAAATCAGCTTGCTCGCTTCGGGTGGCGTAATAAAGAAATTCGGCCAGGAAAAGCGATATCGACAGCTTGTAAGGTTCAAATGGAATGGAGGCGAAAGGCAACGCAATGGTCTCCTCTTTAATGTGCTGCAAGCGCACACGTTGCCGATAATCGAACGTGATTTCCACAACGGTCATCGGCTGAAAAAACGACTTTCGTACCCGCGAACGGGCCGACTTTGGTTGCCGACAGATGAAAGACAGCCGCCCCGACTGCTCGGTTAGGAAGTCGACAATACGTTGCGACTCGCCGAATTTAACGGAGTTGAGAACGATGGCACGTGTCTTGATTTGCATTTCGCTATATGTTGATATTCAATTAGTTACGAACAGACTTACGAAAAGCCGTTAAACGGCGAGCAATTAACCGTTAAACGACGCGCGTTTAACGGTCTTTCGCAGTGCATTCAACGGTTAATCATTTTGCAAACGAATCATACGCTCAAACGCACTGCTTGTCGGCCGCCGGATAACCGTCTTCTTTCGGCGCGGCATTCGGATATTAAGTGCCGACTGTCGAGCATTGTTTTATTTTCCACAAAAATACGAAAAATCAGCAGATTAACGAAAAAATATATCAGAAAATTTGGTCGGTTAAACAAAAACTTGTACCTTTGCACCCGCAAAACAAGTAGGTTTCGGTCCCTTCGTCTATCGGTTAGGACGAGAGATTTTCATTCTCTAAAGAGGAGTTCGACTCTCCTAGGGACTACTATTGAATAAAAACAGAAAACGAAGATGGCAAATCACAAATCATCACTCAAAAGAATTCGTCAGACGAAAACGAGGACGTTGCACAATAAATATTATGCAAAGACGATGCGTAATGCCGTTCGCAAACTCCGCGCTATTACCGACAAAGAGGAAGCAGTGAAGCTGTATCCGACGGTACAGAAGATGTTGGACAAGCTCGCTAAGACCAATATCATTCACAAAAACAAAGCTGCCAACTTGAAATCAAGTCTCTGCCTGCACATCAGTAAGCTGAGTTAAGGGCGGCGTTTTCGGCTAAGACATCTGGGGTCACATCCTTTCGGGGATGCGGCCTTTGTTTGTTTATCCCCCTTATCGTATCGAACGACTGGCCGAAGGACGGTAGTTTTACACATTTTTAGTAGCCGAAGATTTTCGTATTCGGCGTTTTTTTCATATCTTTGCACGGTATATTATGTTCTGAAACGAAAATGGCAGAAAAACAAAACAACGAGAATAATTACTCGGCCAGTAACATTCAGGTACTCGAAGGACTTGAAGCGGTTCGCAAAAGGCCCGCAATGTATATCGGCGATATCAGCGAAAAGGGACTCCATCACTTGGTCAATGAGACCGTAGACAACTCTATCGACGAGGCAATGGCGGGCTATTGCACCGACATTGAGGTTACAATCAATGAGGATAACTCCATTACCGTGCAAGACAATGGCCGTGGAATACCCGTAGATGAGCACAAGAAGCTACACAAGTCGGCCTTGGAAGTGGTGATGACAGTGCTCCACGCCGGCGGAAAATTTGATAAAGGGTCTTACAAAGTCAGTGGAGGACTCCACGGAGTAGGTGTCAGTTGCGTCAATGCATTATCTACTCGGATGCTGTCTCAGGTGTTCCGCGATGGCAAGATCTATCAACAGGAATACGAACAGGGTCGACCGCTGTACCCGGTAAAAGTTATCGGCGAGACGACTCTGCGCGGAACACGCCAGCAGTTTTGGCCGGATCCGTTGATATTTATCACGACTGTCTATAAATGGGACATCATTGCGAGCCGTATGCGAGAACTTGCTTACCTCAATGCAGGTATCAGAATCACGCTGAAAGACCTGCGTCCGGACGATGAAGGCAAGACAAAGACCGAGGTTTTTCACGCCAAGGATGGTCTGAAAGAGTTCGTTCGCTATGTCGATCGGCACCGTACGCACCTCTTCGATGATGTCATTTACTTGAAGACTGAAAAGCAAAGCATCCCCATTGAGGTTGCCATTATGTACAATACAGACTATTCCGAGAATATCCATTCATATGTCAACAACATCAATACGATTGAAGGCGGTACACATCTCACAGGTTTCCGCATCGCATTGACACGTACTTTGAAAGCATATGCAGATGCAGATCCGATTATTTCGAAACAAATCGAGAAGGCAAAGATAGAGATTGCGGGCGAGGATTTCCGTGAAGGACTCACTGCTGTGATATCAATTAAGGTGGCAGAACCGCAGTTCGAGGGACAAACCAAGACCAAGTTGGGCAACAGCGAAGTGGCAGGCGCCGTGCAACAAGCCGTCGGTGAGGCGCTTACTTATTATTTGGAGGAGCATCCGAAAGAAGCAAAACAGATCTGCGACAAGGTAATTCTCGCAGCCACTGCACGTATCGCGGCTCGCAAGGCACGCGAAAGCGTACAACGAAAGAACCCGATGTCGGGCGGAGGATTGCCCGGTAAGCTGGCCGATTGCTCCAACAAAGACCCCAAAGCGTGTGAAATCTTCCTCGTAGAGGGTGACTCTGCGGGTGGATCCGCTAAGCAAGGACGAGACCGTTATACACAAGCCATCCTGCCATTAAAGGGTAAAATCCTCAACGTTGAGAAGGTTCAGTGGCACAAAGTGTTTGAAGCGGAGTCGGTAATGAATATCATTCAAAGCATAGGTGTACGTTTCGGAGTCGACGGTGAGGGCGACCGCGAGGCCAATATCGATAAACTAAGATACGATAAGATTATTATTATGACCGATGCCGACGTCGATGGGTCGCACATCGACACGCTGATTATGACGCTGTTTTATCGTTTTATGCCCAAGGTTATTCAAGACGGACACCTTTATATAGCTACTCCGCCGCTCTATCTCTGCACCTATCGCAATAAGGTTAAAGAATACTGCTACACTGATCAGCAGCGACAGGCGTTCTTAGATAAGTACGGCGAGGGCGTAGAAGACGGTAAGAACATCCACACCCAGCGCTATAAAGGACTCGGAGAGATGAACCCCGAGCAGCTGTGGGAGACCACAATGGATCCTAAAACACGATTATTGAAACAAGTAAATATAGAGAATGCCGCTGAAGCTGATGAGATTTTCTCGATGCTAATGGGCGATGACGTAGAGCCGCGACGTGAGTTTATCGAGGCAAACGCAACCTATGCGAACATCGATGCATAATAAATAATCCCTTGCGGACAGGCTAATCGAAGTCTGTCCGCAATTGTTTTAATACCCGAAATATTTGAAGCGGAGATACGGAAATACGAAGAAGTGCGGCAGAAACATTTCTGAATGCAGCTTCATTAAATGTCTGTCCGATTTGTTTTGCAGTCATTTTGTTTTTCCTTATCTTTGCATTCACAACCCCCAAAACGATGAATGTAAAGATCGAAGAATCTTGGCGACAACACATCGGAGCCGAGTTTGACAAGCAATATTTCGTAAATCTGACTGCGTTTGTACGTCAGGAATATACCCATTATACCTGCTTTCCGCCTGGAAATAAGATTTTCAACGCTTTCAATCTGTGCCCTTTCGACCAGGTGAAAACAGTGATTATAGGGCAAGATCCTTACCACGAGCCGGGCCAAGCACACGGACTCAGCTTCTCAGTCAATGCCGGTGTGCCCTTCCCTCCATCCTTAGTGAACATCTTTAAAGAGATAGAAATGGACTTAGGAACGCCTATGCCCGTCTCAGGCGACCTTACTCGATGGGCCGAACAGGGCGTTTTGCTACTCAATGCAACGCTCACCGTACGGGCGCATCAGGCCGGAAGCCACCAGCGGAAAGGGTGGGAAGAGTTTACAGATGCCGCCATTCGGGCCCTGAATGCTGATCGCGAACACTTGGTTTTCATTCTTTGGGGTAGCTATGCACGGTCGAAAGTCTCGCTCATCGACAGCTCCCGACACTTAGTTTTACAGTCGGTTCACCCCTCACCGTTGTCTGCCAGTCGTGGCGGATGGTTCGGAAATCACCACTTCTCACGGTGCAATGCTTACTTGGAGCAGCACGGTGAGAAGCCCATTCTGTGGTAAACGATGAACAGGGAGATAATGCCGATCATTCAAGTAGGCAACGTACTCCTTTCGTCCGATATCCTGACAGAGCGTTTTTGTTGCGATCCGGACGCCTGTAAGGGCATCTGCTGCATAGAAGGAGATGCCGGAGCGCCCGTCACTACGGACGAAATCAGCGGTATAGAGGATGCACTCGATGCCGTCTGGAACAATCTTTCGGCCTCGGCTCAAGCCGTTTTAGACAAGCAAGGAGTAGCGTATACCGATCGCGAAGGCGACTTGGTAACGAGTATTGTGGGCGGAAAAGACTGCGTGTTCACGTGTTATGAGAACGGCATCTGCCTCTGCGCGTTAGAAAAAAAATATCGAAGAGGAGAGACGAAGTTTTGCAAACCCATCTCGTGTGCCCTCTATCCCATTCGTGAAAAACGGTTCGGTGAAGGCTTGGTGGGGCTCAACTATCACCGTTGGAGTGTTTGTAAGGATGCCGTTAAAAAGGGAAGGAAGTTGGATTTACCGTTATACAAGTTTCTGAAAGCCCCACTCATCCGTCGATTCGGTAAAGAATGGTATCACGAATTGTGCGAAGTGGCAAGAGAATTGCGCGTGGATAACGGAGCAGTTGATAATCGAGAGGAATAGCGGTAGTAATGATTTGATTATCAAAAAGATACAACTTTAAAATCAAATTACGGTCTATTACGTTACAATAAGCCGTTAAACGCGCGACGTTTAACGGCTTTTCGCACGGTGTTTAACCATTCATTGCGCTGCGTTTAACCATCAATCGTAATACATCTCATAAACAACTGACAATCAACTAAATACAAACGACATAACCGGCTCATCTCCCTTGGGAGAGGGATCGGGATGAGACTAAGATTATTTAGGATCAGCTCTATCTCCCTTTCATCGTTTTCAAAACTCAACATAAGGCTCCAACCGTTTGAAATCTGCCGCTGTAAAGTCGGGCGACAGACGTAGATCAGACAGAGAATGGAGTTGACCTTTCAGGCGACGATAATCGATAATGGCACGTGCTTGATAAAAATTGATGTACGGATGACGCTTCAATTGATTAAGCGTAAGGCGATTTAGATTGAGTTTTTGCAGGTTTTCGTCGGGAATAATGAGATATTTCAGCGCCTCTTCGGGGAAATCTTCGATTTCAGTCAATTGTCTCAGCGAGTGGAATCCGCCCAAACGCGTGCGATAATTCACGATTTGTCGGGCAAAGTAACTGCCTATTCCGGGCACCTTTTTCAATTGAGACGTATCGGCAATATTGACAGCAAGGCGGTCGGTCGGACGTAGTTTAAGGGGGTGTTTGAGCGTATCGTACTCGATGAAATGGGCATTTTTCATCTCTCTGAACAGTTCGGCGGCCGGTCGGTAATCGTCACCGATACGGATATAAGGAGCTAATGAACGATATTGTCCGCGCGTAAGTCCGTACAACCGGGCAAAATCTGCTGGGCGACGAAATATACCTCCGTGTGCGCGATACTTGTAAATGGCACGTACTTGCCACGGTTTGAGTCCGAGACGAAGCAATTGCGTGCTGTCGGCCGTATTGGGATCGAAAGCAAAACGTTCTGTTTTCAGTTCACCGGCCTGTGCATATCGGTAGTCGTTCGGATAGAAATTTCTCGATGAAATGGCTCTTTTCTGCATACCGAGGCTATCTTTTACATCTGCGATGGCATTACATTCGTTGCCTCGAATACCGAAAATCAGCAATATAATTCCTACAATCGCGATGAGAACGACGATAAGTACCGAGCGATCCGACTTGGGGAGATAGAAGAATTCTTTAAAAAGCATAGGTCTTGTATTGATAAATAATACGATAGAATGGTTCTTTTTTCGCGCTAAATGACATCGAATTGGTGTAAGAAAAAGACCAAGATACAAAGCGGACAGACGTAACAAATGAGTGGAAAAAGGCTCCGAAGAGGCTCAAACCAGCCGTTCCCCAGTTCGTAAACTCGTCTTTCATCACCTGTTTAGGTATATATCGCCCTAAGAACAGGCAGGTGAGAATGCCTTCGATGGGTAAAAAGATTTGCCCGGTAACGAAATCGAAGACGTCAGGAGTCGTGATGAAGATGAGCAACAGACCACTGTCGAGAATGATTCCGAGCTTACTTCCGAAATGAACTCTTTCTTTTTGGGCCATATTTCAATACTGATCCGATGCTGCAAAATTATAAAATAAATTCCGTTTTTGATGTAAATGTATCGATAAAGGCGGCTAATTTTTATGGTGACAGCTCCTATCAGTAAGACCGAAAAGAGCCTGTTTCTCATCACTTTGCATTCTAATGCAATAAAGATAACGAACAGAGACCGGAAAAGTAAATATTCGAAGATGCTTTTTCAACATTCTCCCGTTTCCCGAAATGCGTTTGATACGAGGCCGAATATCAACGATTTTCGATGCAAATTCGGCTTTCTAACACTGCTTGTCGGCCTGTTTCAGAATGCAGATTCTCACTCAATGTCACAGGCTTGAACAAAGAAAGGTCACAGATTTATATCTTTCTGATTATCAAACACATACGAAGTACATTCTGATTAACGGTTAAACGCAATGCAAGTAACGGTTAAATACAGTGCATTTAGATGCTTTTCATAAGACAAATAACTGTTAATCGCACGACGTTTAACGGTTGGCTATAAGTTTACTTATATCTATTTGAATATCAGTTAGATACAAATAAAGATCTCACTCTATACCCTTCCCTTAGAAAAAAGAATCTTATGTGCAATTCATTCTGTTTCATCCGTTCTTTGTTTTCGTCCTTTTATTTCTTGATTTGAAAACAAGACTCCTTTTGTCTAAATTCTCTTCGGTGATGAAATAACATTTTTTTATGCCCGGCCATAGAAAAAATGTCATACGATTTGCCCCTATTGGAAAAATTATCTATATTTGCAGCACTGATTTAAACATTTAAATTTTAAACTAATTTGATTTACTATGAAAGTCTATGAGTATCAGGCAAAGGCCTTTTTTGCCAAATATGGCTTGCCGGTGGACAACAGTTTGGTGTGCCACACGGCAGAAGAGGCTGTCGAAGCTTACAGAAAACTGAGGGTAGAACGCGCTGTCGTAAAAGCCCAAGTACACACAGGCGGCCGAGGAAAAGCCGGCGGCGTGAAGCTGGGTAAGAATGAAGCCGAAATCAAACAGTATGCAACACAGATTCTGGGGATGGATATCAAGGGTTTCACTGTTGACAGAGTGCTCGTCGGCGAGGCTGTTGATATCGCATCGGAGTATTATGTAAGCATCGTCATCGACCGTAAATCGAAGTCGGCCATACTGATGCTCAGCCGCGAAGGAGGTATGGACATCGAGGCGGTAGCTAAGGATACGCCCGAGAAAATCATCAAAATACCCATCGACCCGCTGTTAGGGCTGCCCGATTACAAAGCTCGCGAGGCCGCATTCACGCTTTTCGACGATATGGCTCAGGTAAAACAAGCCGTTCCTTTGCTGCAAAATCTTTATCGACTGTTCAAAGAAAAGGATGCGTCTCTGGCCGAAATCAACCCGCTTGTACTGACAGGCGACGGCAAACTGAAAGCCATCGATGCCAAGATGACATTCGATAACAATGCCCTCTTCCGCCATCCCGACGTGTTCGAATTGTTTGAACCCACGCCCGAAGAGCGTAAAGAACAAGACGCTAAGGATAAAGGTTTCAGCTATGTAAACCTCGGTGGCGAAATCGGTTGTATGGTCAACGGGGCCGGTTTAGCAATGGCCACGATGGATATGATTAAACTTTACGGCGGAAATCCGGCTAACTTCCTCGATATTGGCGGTAGTTCCAACCCCACGAAGATTGTAGAAGCAATGAAACTGTTGCTCTCTGATAAGCACGTAAAGGTAGTTTTGATCAACATCTTCGGTGGAATCACCCGCTGCGATGATGTGGCTAAGGGGCTGATCGAGGCGTTCAAGCTCATCGATACCACGATGCCGATCGTGATAAGACTAACCGGAACCAACGAGAAAGAGGGCCGAGAGCTACTCAAAGGCACCAAATTCAACGTGGCGCACACGATGGGCGAGGCCGGAAAGATGGCTGTAGAACTGGCTGCCAAATGTTGAACCGATAACCGAATAGTCGTAACTTAAAAACCGAAAACAAAATGAGTATATTGATAAATAAAGATACACGACTGATCGTTCAAGGCATAACGGGTCGTGACGGCGCATTCCACGCAACGAAAATGAAAGAGTATGGCACCAACGTTGTAGGCGGAACGTCGCCCGGGAAGGCCGGACAAGAGGTTGCAGGGATACCTGTTTTCAACACGGTTAAGGATGCTGTGAAGGCTACTAACGCCAACACGTCTGTAATCTTCGTACCGGCTGCGTTTGCAAAAGATGCGATGCTCGAGGCTGCCGACGGCGGCATTAAGCTCATTATCTGTATCACCGAGGGCGTTCCGACGCTCGATGTGGTAGAGGCTTACCGCTATATCCGTGACAAAGGGGCCAATCTCATCGGTCCGAACTGCCCCGGACTCATCTCACCTGATGAGAGTATGGTGGGCATTATGCCAACAAACATCTTCAAGAAAGGACACACCGGCGTAATCAGTCGCAGCGGAACGCTGACTTACGAGGTCGTAGCCAACCTTACGGCAAACGGTTTTGGACAGTCAACTGCTGTGGGAGTAGGCGGCGATCCCATCGTAGGCCTCTACTTCCAAGACCTTCTCGAACTGTTCCAAAACGACCCGGAGACCGACAGTATCGCACTAATCGGCGAGATAGGAGGCGATGCCGAGGAGCGCGCTGCTGATTATATCAAACGCTGTGTGACCAAACCCGTAGTGGCATTCATTTCCGGTCGCGAGGCACCCAAAGGCAAACAGATGGGTCACGCGGGTGCAATCATCTCCAGCGGATCGGGTACTGCGGCCGAGAAAGTGGCTGCTTTTGAAGCTGCCGGCGTACCGGTTGCACGCGAAACGAGCGAAATTCCCACCCTATTAAAAGCTAAAATGAAATAAGGCTGACAGTTTGAAATGATACGAAAAGCCTCTATTCGGGATGCCGAACATCTCGGATAGAGGCTTTTTAACCACCCCCCATACGCTAAAAATGATGAAAATTTATATTGTTATTCCGTGTTACAACGAAGAGGAAGTGCTCTGTTGGGCAGTGGATAAGTTGCAGACAGTGGTCGATAGGCTGCGAGACGAGACGGCAACAGAGGCTCGTTTAATGCTTGTCGACGATGGAAGCAGTGACAAGACGTGGCCTTTGATTTGTCAACTCACCGAGAAATTCGCTAACATTTCAGGTATCCGACTGTCTCATAATGTAGGACATCAGCGCGCATTGTGGGCCGGATTGGAGCAGACTGTCGACCAATGCGATGCTGCTGTATCGATAGATGCCGACCTGCAAGATGATGAGAACGCCATTATCGATATGGTTAAGCAAGTCAAGCAGGGCTGCGACATCGTCTATGGCGTGCGTAAAGAGCGCAAAACAGATGCGTTCTTCAAACGCTTTACGGCACAAACTTTTTATCGACTAATGCGTTCCGTGGATCAGGAAATGATTTATAACCACGCCGATTACCGAATGATGACCGCACGGACTGTACGTGCACTGCTGGCGTTTCCAGAACGGAATCTCTTTCTCCGAGGCTTAGTTCGTCAGTTAGGATTCAATGAAGGTTTCGTGTTTTACAATCGGACTGCGCGCACGGCAGGGCAATCCAAGTATCCGTTGCATAAGATGCTCAGCTTCTCTGTCGACGGAATAACATCGTTTTCGACAGCTCCGCTCAAATGGATTACCGTCATCGGGCTGCTGATGACATTGGTTTCGGTTGTGATGATTGGTTTTGCGTTGATCGA
The DNA here is from genome assembly GCF_963541955.1 of Hoylesella pleuritidis. Lineage (NCBI taxonomy): Bacteria > Pseudomonadati > Bacteroidota > Bacteroidia > Bacteroidales > Prevotellaceae > Hoylesella > Hoylesella pleuritidis. The sequence continues at coordinate 68,443 of NZ_CAUTUT010000002.1, forward strand.
ATACGCCCAAGGCAATACGATACAAGGCTGGACTTCTACCCTCACTTCACTTTGGTTTATCGGCGGCGTAGTAACGACCGGCGTCGGAATCACCGGTGTTTACGTCGGAAAAATATACACCGAAGTGAAACGCAGACCACGATACTTCGTGATGGAAAGACGGAACGGAATAGAAATTAATCACTAAGAATTGAGAGATTGAGCCTTAGATAAAAAGAAAAAGGAAATTCGACAGGAAATCATTTATATCTTATTGATTATCAACGAAATAAAGAGTACTCAATGATTGACGGTTAGTTGCACTACATTTTACTATTAATTGCGCTGCGTTTAATGGTTAATTGTACAGCGTTTAACTGTTAGTTAGCGCGTGATTAACAGTTAATTGAAAAAGGTTATGTATTTAACTGGGAATCAGAAAGATACAGAACAAAGTATGGAGTTATTCAAAATAAACAATAGTCTTGCCCTCAATAAACGGAGCCTTACCTCCGGTCTTTCTCCAAAAAAGGAGAGGAAGATTATCTAATAGCTATTAAATAAAATAGGTATAATGTCAAAACATCTTGCTCCCACTCTCCTTCCAAAGAGGAGTTGGGGTAAAGCTCTGTCTCATTAATAATAAATTGTGCTGCGGATTTGGGCGAATGTATAAATTACAGTAACTTTGCAGCGATGAACAAGGACATTAATGAATTTGAGATAATGGCTCCGGTGGGCTCGAGAGAGAGCTTAGCGGCAGCCATACAAGCAGGTGCCGGGTCAGTATATTTCGGTGTGGGACAGCTCAATATGCGGTCGCACTCAGCCAACCATTTCACTATCGACGATCTGAAAGATATTGCCGCAACGTGTCGGGAGCACGGGATCAAGACCTATCTCACGGTGAACACCGTGATTTATAACGACGATTTGCAGGCGATGCGCGATATTATCGATGCGGCAAAAGCAGCCAATATATCGGCTGTTATTGCCAGTGACATTGCCGTAATGATGTATTGCAGAGTGGTAGGTGTGGAGGTTCACCTCTCCACTCAGCTGAATATATCCAACATCGAGGCACTGAAATTCTATGCGCAGTTTGCCGATGTAGTTGTGTTGGCACGCGAATTGAATATGGATCAGGTAGCGGAGATTCACCGACAGATCGCAGAACAGCACATCACAGGCCCCGGGGGAGAAACGGTTCGCATTGAGATGTTCTGCCACGGAGCGCTGTGTATGGCCGTCAGCGGCAAGTGTTATATGAGTCTTCACGATGCAAACAGGTCGGCGAATCGTGGTGAATGCGTGCAGATCTGCCGTCGGTCGTACACGGTTACGGATAATGAGACGGGCAACCAACTTGAAATCGACAACAAATATATAATGAGTCCGAAAGACTTGAAGACCGTGCGCTTCATCGATCGGATGATGGATGCAGGCGTGCGGGTATTTAAAATCGAAGGCAGAGCACGCGGACCGGAATATGTTTATACCGTGGTGAGATGTTATAAAGAGGCCATTCGGAGCGTGGTCGATGGCACTTTTACCGACGAAAAGAAAGATGCGTGGGACCGACAGTTGGCTACCGTCTTCAACAGAGGCTTCTGGGACGGTTACTATCAGGGTCAGACGATGGGCGAATGGACGAAGAATTACGGCAATAAAGCTACCGAGAAGAAAGTCTTAGTGGGCAAAGTGGTCAAGTATTTCTCACGTTTGGGCGTGGCCGAATTGGCTGTCGAGGCATCCGAGATTACGTTAAACGATCGATTACTCATCACCGGTACCACTACGGGTGTACTGTATTTCGATGCCGCAGAGATTCGTTATGAATTACAACCGGTGCCGAAAGCCGAGAAAGGTTGGCACGTTTCGATTCCCGTTCCGGGGAAAGTGAGACCGGGAGATAAGGTGTTTAAAATCGTGAGAGCGGCCTCCCCTGCTCCCTCCAAAAGAGGGGAAACCCGATAACAGATAAAGATTTGAAATATGAACAATAACGAATATAACGACGAAAAGTCTTTTTCCTCAGAAGGAGCTAAGGGAAGCCAGTCGATTAATGACCTTCAAGACGAAGTGATTGAGGAGTTTTCCGCGTTCACGGATTGGATGGATAAGTATCAGATGTTGATCGACTTGGGAAACGAATTGGCCCCATTGGACGAGAGATATAAAACGGAAAGCAACCTGATCGACGGCTGTCAGAGTCGTGTCTGGCTGCAATGCGACCTGCACGATGGCCTTTTGGTATTCACTGCCGACAGCGATGCGCTCATCACCAAGGGCATTATCGCCTTGCTGATTCGCATAGTCAGCGGGCACACTCCACAGGAAATCCTCGACACCGAGCTCTATTTCATCGACCGTATCGGCCTGAAAGAACACCTGTCTCCTACTCGTTCCAACGGTCTGTTATCAATGGTGAAGCAGATAAAGATGTATGCGCTGGCACTGAAAAAGAGTTGACATGCGCAAACTTCGTACCATAGAGATGCACCGTTTGACGGTAGAAGAATTTAAGGAAGCCCCGAAGCTGCCGCTCATTGTCGTGCTCGACGATGTCAGGTCGCTGTATAACGTTGGTTCGGTATTTCGCTGCTGCGATGCATTTCGTGTAGAGGCAGTGTATCTTTGCGGTATAACAGCCACCCCGCCCAATGCAGAGATCCACAAAACTGCACTCGGTGGGGAGGAGTCTGTCGACTGGTTGTATTTCGACAGTGCCGATGCGGCCGTCAAACAACTTCATTCCACAGGCTATTTCGTATATAGTATTGAGCAGGTTGAGGGTTCGACGTCATTAGAAACACTCGTTTTGGATCCCCGAAAACAATATGCTGTGGTCTTGGGTAACGAGGTAAAAGGTGTTCAACAGAGCGTTATCGATGCGAGCGATGGCTGTTTGGAAATTCCGCAATTCGGTACCAAACACTCCATTAATGTATCGGTCGCTGCCGGAATCGTGGTTTGGGAGTTTGCCAAAAGTCTGTTGTTACCGGGCAAATGAGGCGGAGAGAAACGTTAATTATCCTCATTTCTCGGTTTAATATCTTGTGATTCTCCACAAGAATTTATATCTTTGTCCTCACACTTCGCAAATAAACTCAAAACGATTTACGGGAAGAAATCAATATGGAGACGACAGTTTCACTTGACAATGTATTGGATTTCATCAATTTGATGTCGCTAAGCCATCAGCATAAACGCTGGCTTGATGGAGTGGCAGGGCACATCAGACGCGTCGGAGTGAAGCATTGCTGTATCTCGAAGATCACGATTGCCGAACTGTTATACGGTACCGCTTGGGGCGGGCACAAGGAAAACCGAAAAGAAGTAGGTGTAATAGCCAAACTGTTCGATGTCATTCCAATATCCTCTTCTTTGTCAGTCTTTGCCGAGATGAAGGCTTCTCTGCGGTATAAAGGTATTCCCATCGATAACTTCGATTTGTTAATCGGAGCGTCTGCCTTACAAAATCATTGTGTGATGGCTACCGATAAAATCAGCCATTTTAATCATATTCCAAATATAAAAATAGAGAATTGGGTACAAAGATAGTACAAACGAGTACGGTGAAAGTTTACTTTCAAATTGCAGCATGCAGCCCATTTTAGTGCAAAGACAATCATTCAATGAAAGAATTCATACAAGTTCTCAGGCGGTTTGTGCCTCCTTATAAGCGGTATTTGGCGCTGTCGGTAGTGTTCAATATCCTTTCGGCTATGCTCAATATCTTTTCTTTTGCCGCCCTTATACCTATTTTACAAATCCTGTTTAATACAAACGGCGCCGCAAAAGCCAGCCAACTGATGGCGTGGGATTGGCATAACCTGAAAGAAATAGTTACCAACAATGTCGACTATTACGTACAGATGCTGATCAATCAAATGGGAGCTACGGGCACATTACTTGCCATCGGCCTCTTCTTAGCATTGATGACGTTTCTCAAAACAGGTGCTTACTTCCTCTCTTCGGCCACAATCATCCCCATCCGAACAGGTATTGTGCGCGACATTCGCAATCAGTTATACCGCAAAATTACATCACTCTCGATCGGCTTTTTCTCTGATGAGCGTAAGGGAGATATCATCGCGCGGATGAGTGGCGACGTACAGGAAATCGAAAGTTCGATTATGTCGTCGTTGGATATGCTTTTCAAGAATCCCGTTTTAATCATCGCTTACTTCGTTACGCTGCTCGTCATTTCGTGGCAGCTCACACTTTTCACGATCATCTTTGTCCCAATCTTCGGTTGGTTTATGGGTTTCGTAGGCCGAAAACTCAAACAGAAGAGTATCAAAGCACAGTCTTTGTGGAGCGATACCATCAGTCAGGTGGAGGAAACGCTTACCGGTCTGCGCATCATCAAGGCGTTCTGTGCCGAAGAAAAGATGAATGCGCGCTTCGATCGAGTGAATTCCGACTATCGCAATAACCTGTTGCGGGTGAACGTCAGACAACAAATGGCTCACCCGATGAGTGAGTTTCTCGGCACGGTAATGATTGTTGTCGTGCTGTGGTTTGGTGGAACGCTCGTGTTGAACAACCACACACTCGACGGTCCTACGTTTATCTATTACTTAGTAATGCTTTACAGCATCATCAATCCGCTCAAAGAGTTCTCCAAAGCAGGGTATAACATCCCCAAAGGATTGGCTTCGATGGAGCGTGTGGATAAGATTTTGAAAGCCGAAGTAGAGATTCACGATGCCGAAAAGCCCGTTCCACTCAACGGCTTCAACCACTGCATCGAGTTTCGCGACGTGTCTTTCCGCTATGGAGAACAATGGGTTTTGCGCCATATCAACCTCAAAATAGAGAAAGGAAAAACCGTAGCCCTCGTGGGACAAAGCGGCAGCGGGAAGTCGACATTGGTCGATTTGATTCCCCGTTACTATGATGTGCAGGAGGGTGAAATACTCATTGACGGAATCAACGTACGTGATATGCGGCTCCACGACCTGCGTCAGCTCATCGGAAACGTCAATCAAGAGGCCATCCTTTTCAATGACACGTTCTTCAATAACATCTCATTCGGCGTAGAAAATGCAACTATCGAACAGGTAGAACAGGCCGCTCGCATTGCTAACGCGCACGATTTCATTATGGCGACAGAACACGGTTACGACACGAATATCGGCGATCGAGGCGGCCGTTTATCAGGAGGGCAACGCCAACGAGTAAGTATTGCCCGTGCGATTTTAAAGAATCCGCCCATCCTTATACTTGATGAAGCAACCAGCGCATTAGATACTGAGAGCGAAAGATTAGTGCAAGACGCTCTCGAAAGACTGATGAAGACACGCACAACAATTGCCATTGCTCACCGACTGTCTACAATCAAGAACGCCGATGAAATCTGCGTGCTCCACGACGGACGCATTGTGGAACGCGGAACACACGACGAACTGATGGCGCAAAACGGTTATTACCGAAAGCTTCACGAGATGCAACAATAGGAATCCACTTCTCCCAGACTCTCTTCAAAGAACAAAGAAAATGTAATTAACGGTTAAACACTCTGCAACTAACCGTTAAACGCAAAGCAATTAACCATTACTTGCACGACATTTAACGGCTTTTCGCAGTGCAATCAGCCGTTAATCGCAGTACGATTTGTATATAGCTGATTCTCAGTAAAATACGGAATCATTTTTGATTAACCTTCATTTCTCCTGGAAAAGGAGTATGGCAAAGCATTCGTTTCAGCTTCTTCGATATTCTGTGGGTGACATTCCGACATGCTCTTTGAAGTATTTCCCGAGGAAACTTTGATTGGGAAAGTTCATCTCTTGCGTGATTTCCTTAATCGTTTTGGTCGAGTTTTTCAAGAGAACACGTATTTCCAATGTCACGTATTTATCAATCCAAGCATTCGGTGTGCGCTTACTGACCTGCCGGATTGTCTCTGAAAGATACTTTGGTGTAATGCAAAGCTGCTGCGCATACCAACTAACACGACGCTCATTGCGGAAGTTTTGTTCCACCAACTTGATGTATTCGGTGAAGATTGCTTCACCTCTCGACCGCCGACTGTCCGTCAAATTCTGGATACGATAGATGCTGTTGCTGATGTCATAAATCATTGTTGCGATGAGTGAACGCACCGTTTCTTTACGGAAATGGTGTTCGCGCTCATCTGTTTTCTCCTTGATGATGCGCAGATAACTGATGATTGTCCGTACGTCTTCGGGTCGCATCGGACATACGGGATGGTTTCTCGCGAAAAGAAATAGCGATGAAAGCTCGTGAACTTCTTTGACTATCTCATAGAAAAAGCCGTAAGACAGGACGAGTGTCATCAATTGGCAGTCGGGACTAAACTGATGGTTGTCCAGCACTTTGCCTTCACTAATGATGATGATATCATTGGGTTGCACTCGATATTCAATCGTATCGAGAGAATAACGGGCCGTTCCTGCCAAGCAAATACCCAGCACCAGGCATTTCATCCGATGCGGTTCGTCGGGCAGGGGAACGTTCCTGAATGTGTCGTAAATAATGAAATCGGTGCCGATACTGCTGCCTTCATGCGCAGCAAGCATTGAACCGACGGTGATTTCGCTTAGTAGTTTCTTAGTCATTGCATTACGATTTAGAATGCAAAGATAATGAAAAATGTTGAAATTACATTATTAACGGAAATAACTTCGACATTGCTCGGGGGCAATTTCGATGGCTTCTACTTTCTGGATCTGCTCTCTTCGGAAGTCGGAATCGCCGCAGATGAGTACCCGCCGATGGACAGCGATGGTGAATTTTTGGCACGCCTGCTCATCGATCTCACCGTTGCAGATATACGTCAAACCGTCGATCGAGATTCGTTCGCCAGCTTTTGCGCCTCGCAACGTTACCCGAATCCATCCCCGAAAGGGCTTGCCGAAATCGTAATAGACGCTGTCTCCCACGACGTCGAAGCTCTGTTGCTGTCGGATTTTGTACACTTTCTCTGCCTCTTCATCAGCCCCTTGTACTGTGATGGGAGGGGAATCGCCGAGCGAAACAACGGCGACATTCGTCCAACCGACGACCGGTGCATCGGCCGCATTCCACTTCGGGCACTTCCGGGTGCCGTCGATCGTCTCGCCGCCGGCCATTGTCAACCATCTGTTCGACTTGCTACAAAGCCAGTCTTCGCCAGCTCTGAATGCGAAAGGAGTGCCGTTTCGCAGTCTGCCGTAATAGGAAACGGCGAGTTGACGGGTGTTGCGGTGGGGCCAAGCTGGCGAATACCATACTGCAATCGTATTGCTGTCGCGCTGCAAAAAACGGCTGATATCATAGGTAATCGCAATGGGACGATCGTCGAAAGACCTGCGACAAGGAATCAAAACACGCGTACTTACATTCCGTTGATTGACAAACAGATCGAAAAAGCCTGTCGATTCCACCGTCACAAAGGCCTGTACGGGGCGGCCTCGACTTACATACGTATGGCGAAACCAGATCTGCGACGTGTCGTCGAGTGCCGGATCGCAGATCCATTGCGTGCCGAATCCTTGTGCAATAGCCCCTTGCCAGCTTACGACAAGCAGTAAAAACATAGCCCATCTGCTCATTTCAACATTGCTTTTTGTCCTTTTCTAAGCGTCAGTGTCACGCTTTTTCCGTTGTAAGAAACCGTTACCCGTCCGCCCGCTTTGCTCTTGACGACGGCCGAAACGACCCGACTGCCTTTCCAAGTCATTGCAATTTCGTAACCGCCTCGGGCACAAATGCCCTGTACCTGACCGTCTTTCCAAGCGTCGGGCAAGGCTGGCAGCAGGTCGATACGCTGTCCGTCGCTCTGCACAAGCATCTCGCATACGCCCGCGGTACCGCCAAAGTTGCCGTCGATTTGAAATGGAGGATGCGCGTCGAAGAGGTTAGGATAAGTGCCACCGCTACGTCTTCGGTCGGAGCCTTGGTAGCAATCGGGCGACACATAGGTCAAAAGTGTGCGGTAAATGGCGTACGCTCGTTGTGCGTTTCGCAGTCGGGCCCATAGATTGATACGCCATCCTGTGCTCCATCCCGTGGTTTTGTCACCTTTGATTTCAAGCGAACGGGCACACGCCTGCGCCAATTCGGGCGTACCGTCGACCGTGATTTGATGCCCCGGGAAGAGCCCGATGAGATGCGATTGATGGCGATGCTGCGGGTCGAAATCATCCCAATCATAGTACCATTCATTCAAATCGCCTTGCTTTCCGATGCTATATGGATGCAAACGGGGCAAAACGGCACGGAGCTTTGCTTGCAATGCCGTATCGGTTTGCAGCAATTCGGCCGCGGATAACGTGTTCCGGAACAGCTCGCGGATAATAGCGAGATCGGCAGTAGCGCCATAACACGTGGTACCGTGGTATCCTTTGTCGGTGATATATTCGTTTTCGGGCGACGTACTGGGTGCTGTAAAAAGCTCACCGGGCTTGAACGGGTTCTCGACTAACCATCGGAGCATAAACGCCGAAGCCCCTTTGAGCAGCGGGTAAGCCGTAGTTCGAAGATAATTGTGGTCTTGCGTGAAAGCGAAATGCTCCCAAAGAGCCTGCGAAAGCCACGCTCCGCCCATATTCCAATTGCTCCATTCGGGGCTTTCTTGTTTCTCTCCGACCGGATTTGTCATAGCCCAGAGGTCGGAATTGTGGCTCGAACACCAGCCCGAATCAATGCCGTAGTAGTTGCGAGCGGTGTATTTCCCATTCTCGGCGAGAGCTTGTACAAATGCGTTCAGCGGCATTGTCATTTCCGAAAGATTGCTGACTTCGGCAAGCCAATAGTTTTCTTCAAGGTTGATATTCACCGTGTAATTGCTCCGCCAAGGTGCTTTCACATAGGGATTCCATAGTCCTTGCAGGTTGGCCGGCACTCCCGCAGTACGCGAAGAAGTAATGAGCAGGTAACGACCGAACTGCATATAGAGTGTCTCTAAATAAGGATTGGAGCGTTCGGGATGGTCAGTATAATCGCGTAATTGCTGTTCTGTAGTGCGCATTGCATCGTATTCGGATGCGCCCAAAGTGAGAACGAAGCGCCCGAAAAGGCGTTGATAATCTGTAATATGCCGCTTACGAAACAGCGAATAGGTGCCGCTCATTGCGTGGGCAATATCGTTTGCGGCCTGCTCCGAGTACGGAGCACCCTGCGTGACGGGGTGTTTGTCGAAGCCGTTGAAACTCGTTTCATTGACGAAATATAGTTCGGCATCGCTCACTCCGTGCAGATAGAGCGACGAGTCGGCTGCCGTCACCGTTCCGTCTGCGGTTTTCACCCGCAGAACAGAGCAAAAATGAATGCTGTTTTTAGGGTCTCCCACGGCATTTCCGGTCATTATCAGCTGACCATCTGAGGCTTTCACGGAATGCGGAATCAATGCCGTGAGCGTCAGACGACAATTTATCGCACTGCGTTTGTCGGCTCTGAGTCGGACGGCGATGAGTTTATCGGGGTGTGATGCAAAGTATTCGCGCGTGAAAGTAACGCCGTTTCGCACGTAAAAATCGCGACACAGCGCACTGTCTAAATCCAATTCGCGCCGGTAACAGCTTGCACCACCACCGCTGTTATCAATGATATGCAGCGTGGCCAACGGCTGATAATAAGCCGAATTAGGGCCCTGTACGTGTAATTGCAGCGAATCGGCGAGCCGATAGTCTTCTTTGAACAGTGCCTCTCGTATCTTCGGAATCCATTGATGGGCATCTTTGTCGAGGTTGTGGTCTACGGGTCGGCCTGTCCATAGCGTGATGTCGTTGAGCAAAATCACGTTATCGTCGGTTCCGCCGAATACCATTGCGCCCATCTTTCCATTGCCGATGGGCAACGCCTCTTCAAAAAACGTAGCGGGAGAATCATACCATAATCGCAGCGGTAACGGCCTCTGCGCTGCCGAGAATAATGCAAACAGACAGAGAATTGCTGCTGATAGTAGCCTTTTATTCGTTAATGGTTGCTCAGTTTTCATTCGATTCCTAAGTAAAAGGTGATTGCTTCCGGATAGGAGTCGCTCGTTTTTCAAGCAGAAAGCAGTTGTTTCCGAACAGAAAAGCAAAAGAATAGAAAGAGATTCGTATTTGATTGATTCTCAGAGATATACAAAGTACTTCCCGATTAACGGTTAAATGCAATACAAGTAACAGTTAAACGGCGTTCGATTAACGGTTAATTACCGTGCGTTTAACGGCTTTTTGTGATGCAATCAGCCGTTAATCGCAGTCACGTTTGTATATAACTGATAATCAATTATGTACAAATCATTCACTATCTTCTCTCCTTAGGGAGAAGAGCCGGTAGTGAAGCTGCTCTTAGGAGTTACCCAAAAGCTGTTTAACTACGGCCGAGATAGCACCGCCGTCGGCCTTACCGGCCAAGCGTTTGCTGGCTACGCCCATCACTTTCCCTATCTCTTTGATGCTTGTTGCACCTGTTTCGGCGATGATGGAGCGTACAATTTGCTCGATTTCTTCGGCTGAGAGCGGTTTCGGAAGGAATGTCTCGATAACGGCAACCTGGGCCAATTCGTCATCAGCTAAGTCTTGGCGACCTTGCTGTACATAGGTTGCAGCTGACTCTTTACCTTGTTTTGCGAGTTTCTGTAACAGTTTGAGAGCTGCCGAATCATCCAAAGTATCGTTGGCTCCGGGTGCTGTCTTAGCCTCTAAAAACACTTTCTTGATGTTGCGCAAGGTCTCTAAGCGCACCTTGTTACGAGCTTTCATCGCCTCTTTGATATCATTGCTGACTTGATCGAATAGTGACATATTTTGTGAGTTTGTAAGTTTACGAGTTTGTGAGTTTATGAGTTCTTTGGTTTATGGGCTTATGTGATGCGCGAATTATCAATTACTCATTTTCCGTTAGGCAAAACTTATCGTTCCCTGCACAGGTTCGGGCTTATCTGATTCGGCATCGACGGCAATGTTTCCAGCAGCCTGTTGACGGATTTCTTCAAGCATTTGGCGCGTGCGTTTATACGTTGGCGTGTTCTCAACAGCCAAGATAATGTCTTCGTTATCAAGGTCTTCGGGGCGGAACAAGAAAATATGCGGGCGCCGTTTATACTGTGTGTGGTTGCTGTCTTTACCATAATAGCGGTCGAGTCGTTCTCTCCGCTCGGCCCGTTTCTCCTCTTCTTCGGCCAGACGGTTGGCTTCTTCCTCGGTATGTTTTTTGAGATGGGTGTTCATTCCATCTACATTCTCTACGCCAAAGCCGGTTGCCAGAATCGTAACTTTTATCTTGTTGCCTAACTCCGGGTCGACAGCCAGGCCCCATTTAATCTCAAAGTCGTCTCCGAACTTAGACATAAAGTCGTTGACATCATTCATTTCCTCCATCATTAAGCCCTGATTGTCTTTCTTTTCGCTGGCAAAAGCGATGCTGAGCAGAATCTTCTTGGAGTTGAACACGTCGTTATCATTGAGCAGTGGAGAGTTGAGTGCGTCGTCGATAGCTTTCTTTACGCGGCCTTCTCCTTCACCGTAACCAGTGCTCATAATGGCTACTCCGCCGTCTTTGAGCACTGTTTTCACGTCGTTGAAGTCGAGATTGATAAGGCCATGAACGGTTATAATCTCTGCGATACTCTTTGCAGCGACGCTCAAAGTGTCGTCGGCCTTGCCGAAAGCATCAAGCACTGCAAGCTCGGGATATATCTGGCGGAGACGCTCGTTGTTGATAACCAGCAGCGCGTCTACGTGTTTCGCCATCTCTTCGACGCCATCCAAGGCCTGATCTATCTTCTTCGGACCCTCAAAACGGAATGGAATCGTAACGATTCCGACAGTGAGTATGCCCAATTCTTTCGATATTTGAGCAATCACCGGGGCTGCTCCCGTTCCCGTTCCACCACCCATTCCGGCCGTGATAAACGCCATTCGGGTACCGTCACTCAACATATTTCGGATGTCATCAAGGCTTTCTTCGGCTGCCTGTCGTGCCTTTTCGGGTTTGTTTCCGGCCCCAAGTCCTTCCTTACCGAGCTGCAAGTGCACGGGCACGGGCGAATCATTGAGAGCCTGGTTATCTGTATTGCAAAGCACGAAAGTTACGTCGTGAATGCCCTCTCGATACATATGGTTGACGGCATTACCGCCACCGCCACCCACGCCGATGACTTTAATGATGCTGTTTTCTTTCTCCGGATCTCCGAAATTCACGATACCGGGTCTGTAATTGTTATCTTTCATAATTTCAATTGATATCACTCTTCCTCTTTAATCATCTTTTCGCCGAACTCTTTGAGCTTTCGGAAGGTTTTATTGAAGAAACTGTTACGACGCTGTTCGGCCTCTTTCTCTGCAAGGGCAGCCTCTTCGGCCTCTCGTTTTTTGCGTAATTCTTCTTCGGCTTTCAGCTTTTCGGCCTCGGTTTGAACCACTCCTCGTCCCGTCGTTTCATTGATAGGCCGTGGCGTTTTGTGCAGATCAGCTGTGGTAACAGTGGTCTTCGGGGTGGTCTCACCGAACAAATCGTTGGTGATTTCATCGCCTGCACAGTTCTCATCTCCCTTTACCAAGAGGCCCAGGAGAGTGTTCATCGTTGCGTCGTGAGCGGTTATATCCTCGCTGTTTGAGTTGATGGTAGGCGTCACAAACTTAGCTGTTCGCACCTTTTCAATATGTGTGAACTTGGCCAAAGCACGCTCAATGTCTTTCAAATTAGAGCCGCCTCCTGTGAGAATAATGCCGCCCAAGAGTTTGTCTACATACTCGTTGGGCACTTGATACCATACATTCTCGATGATTTCCTGCACTCGTCCTTCGACAATCTCAATAAATTTGCGGCTTTCCACCGTGCGTTCCGCATCGATGGGAAGCATCTGTGTATTGTCGATATCATCGTTATCGGTGAACGCACAAGCATATTTCAGCTTCATATTCTCGGCATCTTGCTCTTCCATTTGCAGTGAAGCAATGTCTTTTGTGATGTTATTGCTGCCCAACGGGATAACGGCCAGATGGCGAAGAATGTTCTTTGCGTAGACAGAAACGGTCGTTGTGTCGGCTCCTAAATCAACAAGCACACAACCACTGCGACGTTCTGCCTCGGTAAGAACGCTGTCGGCGAGGGCCAACGGAGCCAAATACATCTCGGCAATAGCGATTCCTGCATTGTCGAAACACTTGTTCAGATTGCGGTAAAAGGCCTTACGCCAAAGGATATTAAGGAAGTTTCCTTCGAGCCTTGAGCACTGAATGCCCACCGGGTCGAGTTGAAACTGGTTGTCAACTTTATACTCTTGCGTGGCAGCATCGAGTATTTCCTGATCCAAATAGGTCATTGTGCGGTTGGCATCCATCAACTCATTCACCATATTTTGCGTCACAAGCGTGTCTGCGGGCAGGTCTTTCACGATGACATTACGCACACTTCGAATCGACTGTCCACCCACTCCGACATACACTTTGGCAATTTTCGTTTTGAGATTGGTTTCTAATTTGTTCACAATCGAGGTTAAAGCCTGCACCGTTTTATCAATATTGTAGACCACACCTTTGCGTATGCACGAAGCAGAATCTTCTTTGACGATAGACAAAACAGTGATACTGCCGTCGAGATTCTTCGTTCCGGCGATGCCTGTCAACTTTGAAGAGCCCAGCTCAATAGCTACTATAAAATCCTTTGTCATATACTTTTATCTTTTCATTCTTTATCACTTATTCTGTGGGTTGCGATCTCCTGCGACATATAATTTGATTGTCGAATTCGAGATTGATATACGAATAGAGGTTCCAACCTGCTTGGGAGAGCCCGTATTTATAGAATTTTTCGAGGCGAGTCATCTTCTTTCTCACGAAATCTGACACTAATTTGCCGCGTTCACTCTTATATTTGGTCTCGGGCAAAGCCCCTATATAAATAATATGTTCACCCACCCGAGGCACCAATTCGATACCATAATCAGGCAGAACATTGATTTGTTCGATCTGATTTCGCCACAAATCGTCGGCCATCAGCGCGCTACTCAGATAAGAAATATAATTCTTTGCGAACCACTTCGATATGTGTCCGGTGGCGATAATGAGGTCAGACGTATAATGAGAGTTAGGCATCACGCAGTTGTTATCATCTATATAGTAGTCGTCTCCATTGTCGGCTTTGATCCGAACGATGGGCATTCGTTGCGTGATATTGATGTTTACGTGTCCGTTTTCGGTCTTATAACACTCGGCGGTTTTCACAAATGGACTCTCTTTCAGCGTTTCCTCGATGCCTCGTGCATTGACAAATCGCATTGGTTTAGCCAATGGATAGAGGCGGCTCCGCTCTAAACGGGCCTTGATTTCCTGTGCATTGATAAAGCCGTTAGTAGCTTCATCCTGAATGTTGATGCTCGTTTTGGTGCACACGCGAGCCGTTTCATCGGGCTTGTTAAAGGCCGTGAACGCTGCAACAAGATAGCCCCCGAGGGCCAAATCGAGCACAATGAGAGTTGTTTTCTGCCAGTTGACGTGCATTTATTTCGTTTCCAATATCGCCTTTATTTGCGGAACGTAATCGTTTAAGTCGCCGGCGCCCAAGATGATGAGTACATCCGAGTCATGATTTCGTACCCAGTCGGGCACGTCTTCTTTGTGAATCAGCTCTTTCTTCACGCCGGGCGCAAGCTGATCGTATATCAATCGGCTGGTCACTCCGTGTATCGGTTGCTCTCGAGCGGGGTAAATATCACAGAGAATCACCTCGTCTAACAGGCTCAAAGCACGTGCGAAATCGGCGTAGAAGTCGCGAGTGCGGGTGTAAAGATGCGGTTGAAAGATGGCCGTTATCTTACGATCGCGATACAATTCACGAATACTCTTGGCGCTTTGCAGTATCTCTTGCGGGTGATGTGCATAATCGGAGAGCAGCACGTGACGGTTGTTGCGAATCTGAAAGTCGAATCGTCGCTCTACACCAAGGTACGTTTTCATTCCTGCACGCAGCTCATCGGCGGTGCAACCGTTAAGTTGTGCCATCGCCATTGCAGCCACTCCGTTCTCGATATTGATAGGAACGGGCTGACCGAGAACCACTCCCGGCACATTCTCTAACGGTGAAACGAAGTCGAAAGAGATTTCGCCGTCGGCTATCTTGATGTTTTCGGCGTAGAAATCGCCTGCATCCCGACTGTACGTAAACGTGCGAACATTGGCCCCGACATTAGCTTTCATCTCCAAATCGGTATGGATTATCAATGCACCTCCGGGCTGAATGAGCGTCGTGTAATGGCGGAAACTCTCCAAATAGGCCTCTTTCGTGCCGTAAATATCCAAGTGATCGGGATCCGTTGCGGTGATAACCGTCATCCAAGGACGCAGCCAATGGAATGAGCGATCGTACTCATCAGCCTCTATTACCACGTAATCGCTGTGGCTACTCAGTATATAATTCGTACCGTAATTCTTTGAAATACCGCCCAAAAAGGCGTTACAATCGATGTGACTCTCGTGCATGATGTGTGCGCACATTGTCGAAGTAGACGTCTTTCCGTGTGTTCCGGCCACGCAAAGTCCCTTGTGTGAGCGTGTGAGTGTGCCCAAAACCTGTGCCCGTTTTTGTATTTCGAAGCCTTGCCGGCGGAAAAATGCCAGCTCTTTGTGTGTTTCCGGCACGGCAGGCGTATAAATAACAAGGCACGACTGAACGTCTTTACAGGCTTCAGGAATGGCTTCCACATCCTCATCATAATGAATCGGTATTCCTTCTTGTACTAATTCTCGAGTCAACGGAGTGGGAGTCTTGTCATAACCGGCTACCACCCGCCCCATATGCAGGAAGTAACGGGCCAGCGCACTCATCCCGATTCCGCCGGCACCGATGAAATATACGGCTTTGATATGTTGTAAATCCATTTGAGTTTTTAAGTCTATAAGTTTTTGAGTTATTTCGTTTTGTTTTGAGTTCCTAAGCCGATGAATTCCTATGTTGATGCCGATTCGGTTCGTAAATCGGCCTGTCTGCTAATCTGATATAGACCGGATGAACCGAAAAATTCATCGACTCGCAGACTCATAAACTTAAAACTTCGTCTGCAATCATCGCTGCCGAATCTTTCATTCCTAACGTCTTGATGTGCTCACTCAGTACATTGAGCCGCGCATTATCGGTCACGGTCTCGACGGCCAACGGCAAGAGACGTTGCGGCGCATCGGCATCCGACACGTAAAGAGCGGCTTCTCGATTGACCAAAGCCATCGCATTCTTAGTCTGATGGTCCTCGGCCACATTCGGACTCGGCACCAATATTACAGGTTTTCCAAGCAAACAGAACTCCGAAATGCTGCCGGCGCCGGCCCTACTGATTACCAAATCGGCGGCGCGATAGGCTGCCCCCATATCCGAAATAAAGTCGGTTACGCACAACATCGGCATCGGCGCGTGCCTTTTCAGCCGTTCGGCAATGTCTGCCTGATAATATTTCCCTGTCTGCCAAATGATTTGTATGCCACTCTTTGCAATCAAATCCAACTGGGTCAGTACGCTTTCGTTGAGTGTACGGGCACCGAGACTGCCGCCGACGAGCAGTATAACCCGCCGCGAAGGATCGAGACCAAAACTGCGAACAGCCTCCTCCCGTGTGGCGGTTGTCTCTAAAAGAGACTGCCGAACAGGATTACCCGTCATCACAATCTTGTCTTTCGGGAAGAAGCGTTGCATTCCTTCATAAGCCACACAGATCTTAGCCGCTTTCTTGGCAAGCAGTTTATTCGTAACGCCTGCATAGGAATTCTGCTCCTGAATGAGGCAGGGGATGCCCATTGCAGCACACTTATTAAGCGTGGGACCACTGGCATAGCCGCCCACTCCGACTGCAACCGTGGGCCGAAAAGCCTTGATTATCTTCGTCGCTAACCGCTGACTTTTCCATATTTTGTAAAGAACAACGACGTTGCGAAACAGATTCCGTCGGTCGAATCCACATATCGGGAGTCCTTTTATCTCGTATCCCGCAGCCGGAACACGCTGCATTTCCATCCTCCCTAACGCCCCCACGAAGAGGATTTTGGCATCAGGGCACTTAATCTTGATAGCATTTGCAATAGAGATAGCAGGAAAGATGTGTCCTCCTGTGCCGCCACCGCTGATGATAACTCTCACTTCTTTGTCCATCACCACAAATAATTTGTTTATTGACAGTGCCTTGCAAAGGTAATCAAAATATTTAGTTTTTATACGATTTTACCTGAAAATTATTTGCCGATCGATACAATCTATACTACGACCACATAGCAAGCGTTTTCCAATTAATCGTTTTTTATAATACAAATTAGATGATAGTTCAAGATAAACACAACTCTTTGTAAAGGCCAAATCGGAATATCTGCTACTCGGATGATGCGGCAATATTTATGTGTATGTATTTTTCTGGGAATCAATGTGTTATAATTCATCTTGCAATTAACGGTTAATTGTATGGTGATTAACCATTAATTGTGCGCCGTTTAATGGTCTTTTGCCGGGTATTTAACGGTCAGTTGCATACCGTTTAACCGTTTATTGCAGCTCTATTCGTATGTGATTGGAAAACAGGGAGTTATAAGATGATTTGTCAGGGAATGATTTACTCATCAACCGAACTGCCTATCCGCTGGCTCACTTGTCTTTTTTGCGGATCGGCTGATGCTGAGAATGGCCCCGATGTAGATACAATTAATGATGGTAGAAGTACCGCCTTTGCTTACCAATGGTAACGGTTGACCGGTGACGGGAGCCAGACCCACGGCCACGCACATATTGAAAATGGCTTGCGTTACGAGTAATAACGCAAGGCCCATGGCCAAGAATGCGGGGAAGGTATTCTCACAACGGTGGGCGATTCGACCTGTCCTGAATAAGAGAATAATGTAGAGTATGGCCACGAAAAACGCTCCTTCGATGCCCATTTCCTCAATGATAATGGCGTAAATAAAGTCGGAAAAGGCCTGCGAAAGGAAGTCGCGCTCGTCTGAATTACCCGGACCTTTGCCCACAACGTTGCTTGATGCGATGGCAATATTGGCGTGAGCTATCTGCGCATCTTTGTCTAAATCGACATCTTCGGGGGCAATCTGTTTCTTGTCTGCAAATTTATTGATGCGCGATTTCCACGTGTCGAAGCGATGAAAGACTTTCTTGATACCGGTGGTTTGTTGCTTGACGGTATCTGTCTGTTCGGTCATTGTCTTGCCGGCGACGGCTTCTCCGTGGTCTTCTCCCACCAACATTACAAGCGCAAAAAGGCACACAACAAGCAGGGTAGCGATGCCCAAAAGTCGGCCTAACTGTCGGAAAGACACGCGTCCGATAATCATCATCATAAAGATGATGGCACAAAGCAACACTGCTGTTGACAGATTCTCAAGCATAATGAGGGGAATAATGAAGAGACAAGTAATGAGCACGTATCTGAATGCATTCTTATCGGCTCCGTTTTCGGTCTGCATAGCGCTCAGTATCTGCGCCGTGGCAAGCACCATCGTGCCTTTTGCAATCTCGGAAGGCTGAAACTGTATGCCGATCAGGCTGATCCAGCGTTGTGCTCCATTGGTAGACTGGCCGGCAAAGTAGACCCATATCAGCGTCAGAAATGACAGAATGAGTAGGAACGGGGTAACGATTTTAAAGTATTTGCATTTGATATTGAGTGTTACTACCATAAAGAAGATACCCAGGAAGAGGATTCCCACGTGCTTGAGAACGGGTGCCAGGTAGCTGCCTCCTTTGTAAGTGAGTTGTGACGAGGCCGAATAGACCTCGACGACACTGATGATGCAGAGGAAGAAAAACACCATCCAGATTACCTTGTCGCCCTTGAAGATATTGCTAAGCGTTTGATTGTTCATTGCCGTTGGTGATGGATTGCAAAGCCTGTTTATAGAGATCTGACTAAGGTTTTGAATTGTTGGCCGCGGTCTTCCATATTTTTGAAGAGGTCGAAGCTGGCACAACAAGGACTCAGTAGCACTGTATCGCCGGGCCGGGCCATCTCGTAGCAGGCCCGTACACAGTCTTTCATACTGTGGGTATCGCGTATGGGGATGCCTATTCCATCGAAGAAGCGGTGCAGTTTGGTGTTATCGGCACCGAGATAAACCAATCCGGCGCATTTCTCCTGCACCAAAGGCTTGATCTCATTATAGTCATTGCCCTTGTCTTTACCGCCCAAAATCAGGATGACGGGCGTTTTCATACTTTCCAAAGCATACCAACAGGCATCGACATTAGTAGCTTTCGAGTCGTTGATATACTGTACGCCGCCCACCTTACAGACTTTTTCTAAGCGGTGTTCGACGCCCGGAAAGTCGCCGAGACTTTTACGAATGGCTTCTTTTTTGATACCGGCAATGTCTGAGGCGATGCCTGCCGCAAGCGAGTTATAGATATTATGCTTGCCCGTCAGACTCAATTCTTCTTGCTCCATATTGAAAGGCGTAGGCTCCTCGATGGTGTATTGGCCCTCTTCTATGTATCCGATGCTGCCCGATTCTTTGAGTTCGGAGAACGGATATTGTACGGCGCGGATGTCATATTTGGCCAATTCGCGCTTGATCACAGGATCGTCGTTCCAGTAAATGAATGAGTCGGCCGGCGTTTGATTCTGAATGATGCGCATTTTAGCATCTACATAGTTTTGCATACAGTTGTCATAGCGATCCAAATGGTCGGGAGTGATGTTGAGCAGAATGGCTATGTCGGCCCGGAAGTCGTACATATTGTCCAACTGAAAGCTGCTGAGCTCGATGATATAATATTCGTGCGGGTCTTCGGCTATTTGTAAAGCCAGGCTCCGTCCGATGTTTCCGGCGAGTCCGACATCATATCCTGCGGCCTTGAATATGTGATAGATGAGCGATGTGGTGGTAGTTTTTCCATTGCTTCCGGTGATGCAAATCATCTTAGAATGCGTGTAACGGCCGGCAAATTCTATCTCGCTGATGATATGAGTACCCTGCTCTGAGAGTCTCTTTACTATCGGAGCTTCTTTCGGAATGCCCGGACTCTTGATCACCTCGTCGGCATTCAGAATCTTCTCCGCAGTGTGCTGGCCTTCCTCCCAAGCGATTCCGTGACTGTCCATCAGCTGCTTATACTTGTCTTTTATGGCCGACATATCCGACACGAATACGTCGAAACCCTGCTTTTTAGCCAATACTGCTGCACCGGCTCCACTCTCACCGGCTCCTAAAACTACGATTCTTTTCATCTCTTCTTTATCTGATCTTCAACGTAATGATGGTGAGTGCTACGAGGATTATCGTAATAATCCAGAAGCGAATGGTGATTTTCGACTCGTGAACAACTGTTCGCGGCTTAGTGACGAGGTATTTGCAGTCAGGGTCTAACTGCTCGTCTTGTGTGCGGAAGTTGTCGTGTATAGGCGTACGTTTGAATATTCGCTGCTTCACTCCGTGTCGTTTACCCAGCTTGAAGTACCAAACCTGCACGATAACGCTAAGACTTTCGACAAAGAATATGCCGCAAAGGATGGGTAAAAGCAGCTCTTTGTGAATGATGATAGCGCCTACCGCGATGATGCCTCCTATCGCCAGTGAGCCAGTGTCGCCCATAAACACCTGCGCGGGATAAGCATTGTACCAGAGAAAACCGATGAGTGCGCCGATAAAAGCACAGAAAAATACCACTAACTCTTGCGAACCGGGGATGTACATAATGTTCAGATAGGCTGCGAATTGTATGTGCGAGCTGACGTAAGCCAATATTCCCAGGGCCACACCGATGATGGCTGAGTTGCCTGCACACATCCCATCCATTCCGTCGTTGAGGTTAGCGCCGTTGCTGACAGCCGTTACTACGAAGATGGTCATTATCACAAAGAGAATCCATCCGGCTGCAACACGACGGTCGCCGAATACACTTGTCACGCGCGAATAGTCTAAATTGTGTCCTTTTAAGAATGGAATCGTAGTCTTTAACGACTTTCGTGGCTGGGTGCGATGCTTGACAACGGTCTCCTGTCCTTGCTTTTCGATGGCTAAGTTTTCGTTAATCTTTACGTCGGGAGCGGCCCACAGCGTTACGCCTACAATGAAACCGATGCCGATTTGACCGATAATCTTATACTTACCTTTTAGTCCTTGCTTGTTACGTCGGAATATTTTGATGAAGTCGTCCATACCTCCGAGGAAGCCAAGCCATATTGTCGTGACAATCATCAACAGCAAATAAATATTGCGCAAACGCCCCAACAGCAGCACGGGAATAAGAATTGCCACGATGATAATGATGCCGCCCATTGACGGGACACCGATTTTTTTCACCCCGAAAGGGTCTATATTGATATCGCGTTGTGTCTCGGTGATTTGCTTTTGCTTTAAAAACGCGATGAATTTTTCACCGAACCACGCCGAGATAACGAGTGAAAGGATCAGCGCCAACAATGCTCTGAACGATATATAGCCCCAAAGGTGAGACCCGGAGATGCCGTATTGTTCAAGAATTCTGAATAGATAGTACAGCATAATACACCTGTTTAATTCATAAATTTATAATACATAATTGGCTTAACACCAAACTTTGTTTCATAATCCGGACTTGTTGTGTGCCGAGGAAACAGTGGGCGACTCAACTACTAACTATCACTGATTAACCGCCAATTGCTCTACCACTTCCCGATCATTGAAGTGATGCTTCACGCCTTGTATTTCCTGATAGTCTTCGTGACCCTTACCTGCAATGAGAACAACATCGCCTTTGTGGGCCAACATACACGCAGTGCGGATCGCTTCACGCCTATCTACGATGCTGAGAACCTTCTCCCGCTGTCGCGAATTGAGGCCTTCGAGCATATCATTGATAATATCTTGCGGATTCTCAAAGCGCGGATTGTCGCTCGTAATAATCACTTTGTCACTTTGGCGTACAGCTTCTTGCGCCATCAACGGGCGTTTACCTTTATCTCGATTGCCGCCGGCACCGCATACGGTGATTACTTTTCCCTTACCGTCTAACACCTCGTGAATGGCATTGAGCACGTTGGCTAAGGCGTCGGGCGTATGCGCATAGTCGACGATTGCAGTGTAACCGGCCGCGCAATGTATCGGTTCGAGACGCCCCCGCACGCTATGCAGTGTGCTGAGAACCACAAGTACATCCTCGGGACGCTTTCCCAGCATCACGGCAGCACCGTAAACGGCCAGCAAATTGCTAACATTGAACTTGCCGATGAATTGAACTCCCACCTCACGACCGTCTATTTCGAGGTACATTCCTTCAAAGTGGCACTCCAATAGCTTACCTTTGAAGTCGGCGGCAACGCGTGTGGAGTAGGTCTTTACAGTCGCTTTGGTGTTCTGAACCATAATCATACCATTCCTGTCATCAGCATTCGTGATGGCAAAAGCAGTCTTTGGTAGCCCATCGAAGAACGATTTCTTGGCGTTTCGATAGTTTTCGAAGGTCTTGTGATAGTCTAAATGGTCGCGAGTAAGGTTTGTAAAGATGCCGCCGACAAATGAAAGGCCGCTGATCCGCCGTTGAGCAATAGCGTGCGAAGAACATTCCATAAAGGCATACTCACATCCTGCCTCGACCATTCGATGCAACAGCTGGTTTAATTCGATAGGATCGGGGGTGGTATGATCGGCTGCAATGGCTTCGTCTTCTATATAATTGCACACCGTAGAGAGTAGACCGCACTTGTATCCCATTGCTCTGAACATATTATATAATAAGGTAGCGACCGTCGTTTTGCCGTTGGTGCCGGTCACACCAACTAGCTTCAGCTTCCGCGAAGGGTCTTCGTAAAAGAGCGTAGCGACCTTACCCGCAGCGTCTTCCGTAGACGTTACCTGCACAAAAGTTACCCCTGCGGCCACCGACTCAGGCATATCTTCGCACAGAACGGCCGCTGCTCCCTGCTCGATTGCCTTCGAGATGAATTGGTGCCCATCTACTTGCGTGCCTTTCATAGCCACAAACAGCTGGCCCGCTGCTATCAGACGTGAGTCGATATTCACACCTGTTATCTCCGTATCGGTATCTCCCGTGATGCCGATTGGCTTGATATTCTTGAGCAACTCATTTAGTTTCATATCTCGTTTAGTTTTGATTTATCTTATTCCAACGTCAACTCACACACCTCTTTACGATTGATGAGATGCCCGGGAGGCAGACTTTGCCGCACGACTCGCCCTCGTCCGGACAGCCGAACACGTACACCACGACTCTCGATAAGGTAAACGGCATCGCGGGCACCCATTCCCACAACGTCGGGAACACGACTCCGGCCGTACATCTTCTCACGTTTCAGCACCACCATAGCGCTCCCTTGCCGTGTGGCTGTGCCCCAAATGGGATTACCGTCGGCGTAACTGCCACTCCAATCGGCATTGGTTTTGATGCCGAGATGCGTCAACACATAGTCAGCCGACAGTATATTACCGGCCTTCACATCAGGAACGAGGATAGAAGCAGAGTCTCGTGCGTCTTTGATATCCAGCTTGATGTCTTGCGCCATAATACCTTCGGCGATGTGGTGGAACACAACTCCGCTCATCCCTCCACCCGAAGCGGGCAGTCCCGACTTCTGAATGCACACGATACAACTGTAACGCGGTGCATCGGCAGGGAAATATCCGGCAAAGCTTAACAGATAATCGGTGGTTCCCGACTTATAACCTGCAGCGCCCTTAGACATCTGTGCCGTTCCCGTTTTACCCGCAACCTTGAACGAAGAAGAGCCGGCCTTCTTGCCAAGACCTTGACTTACGACGTGCTCTAATATCGTTTGAATCTCTTTCAAAGTCTTAGTCTTGCAGATTTGTTCGTGTCCCTTCACGGCTTCCGGTGGAAAATCCATCAGCACCTGACCGTTTTTCACAACTTCTTTCACAAACCGCGGACGCATCATTCGTCCGTTATTGGCTATTGCATTGTAGAAAGTCAGCGTCGAAATAGGCGGAACCTGCGTCTCATAGCCTATACTCATCCACGGCAAAGCAGTGTCGCTCCAATTCAACCACTGCCCTCTGGTGTTCTTTTTCGGCATTCGTATCTTCGCAGGCGACGACCCAAGGAGCGGTATTTGCAGGTCGGCCGCCAAACCGACACGATAGATTCCGCGGACAAATCGGGCCGGATCGCTGTGGTAATAATTGTCAATGATGCGGCTCACACCGATATTCGAGCTGTAAAGCAATGTTTGTGGCAGTGTCAACAACCCGTAGCCGCCCCGTCGCCAATTGTGATCCTTCATCTCTCTGCCGTACATCGGCCACACGCCTCCACCCGTTTCTACCCGGTAAGTAGTGTCGACCATACCGTCGTCGAGTGCTACCATAATGGAAGCAGTCTTGAAAACAGAGCCAGGTTCAAGCAAATCGCTCACCGCGTGATTCTTAACCTCACGGTATTTGCCGTCTACACACTTCTCCATATTCACGATTGCCTTGATATCTCCGGTGCGAACTTCCATCACAATGGCTACACCCACGTTGCCGTTGATTTCTTTCAGTTCGTCGAGTACGGCCCTTTCGGCCAAGTCTTGAATACCGACGTCGATCGTAGTAACGATATCTGCACCGTCAATAGGCGGTGTATCCATAATGTCGAGGAACTTATTGAGCACCTTACGACGATGGATTATGCCGTTCTTTCCACGTAAAATAGAGTCGTAAGAAAGCTCCAATCCGAAGCGGGCAGTATCTTTCGCACCAAACATATCGCCCACCGTGCGACCTGCCAAAGAGCCATACGGACGCTGACGGGCATTGAACTCTTCCGTATGAAAGCCGCTCTTATTCTGCGACAGACGGAAAACGGGCAGCAGCTTCACCTCGGAATAGATGTTATAATCAACCCGTCGCTTCCAGATAGGCCAGTGTCGGCTCATCTTTTTACGCCCTTCCGCGAACTGTCTTTTAAACTCTGAGGCTGTTTGTTCAGGAAAAATCTGACTCAAACAGCGGCATATCGAATCCTCTTTCACATTCCACAACGAGTCGGTATGTGAATCGTGAAGAGCCTGAAAATCCATATACAGCTTGAATTCAGGTAACGAACTGGCCATCAACTGCCCGTCGCAGCTCAGTATGTTACCGCGCAACGGCTTCACGCTAACGCTGTCTTTCTTCACCCGATCAGCCACTTTCATCCAATAGTCGCGTTTAGCGGTCATCAGATAAAGCGTTTTCGCGACGACAGCTACAGCCATCAGCGTCATCAAAATGGCGATGAAGCTGTAACGAGGCATTATCTTTTTATAATCGAATTTGCTCATTCCTCGGGCACGTTAATGATGAACGGCGGCTGATTGGCTATATGCAACACACTGTCTTTGTTATCTTTCAGCATATTGAGAACGTTGCTTTCGCGGCTCTTTTCCGTGATTTGGCTGCTCGTAGACAGTGCTTTGTAACGTGCATCCTGCAATTCTCGTTTCAGTTTATCTATCTCGATAAGGTCTTGCTGACAGCTGTATCGATTGGAAATATATATGAGCAGGATGAAAGCAATGAGCAAAAAGAGCCAGATCTGATGCCGAATGGTACTCGTGTTGAGAATGTCTCCACCCAAGATCTTACGCAAAGTAAAGTTGGCCGATAGTGGAGACTCGTCCTCAGTAGCCTGCTCTTTGATGACTTCCGTCAGCGTTTGCAGTTCCTCTTCGGGCGCAGATATAGTGCCGGTCACTGTTTCCGGTGTGGAGTTGGACTGTTGCGGATCGGCCTTCTCGGTGTCCGCGGCAACATCGATTACTGTTTTTTCATCCTTGTTCATTTCTTTTCTGCAATTCTCAATTTGGCACTTCGGCTACGCGGATTGCGCTGTTGCTCTTCCGTGTCAGGCACAATCACTTTGGTATTGACCGCTTTCAGGGGTGTTTCTGTGCGTCCGTAGAAGTCTTGTTCAACCTTTCCGGTGGCATTACCGGTCTTGATGATGTTCTTAACAATGCGGTCTTCGAGTGAGTGATAGGTAATAACGGCAAGTCGGCCGCCCGGTTTCAGCATCTCGATAGCCGCTGCCAGCATCTCTTTCAGTGCTTCCATCTCGCTGTTCACTTCTATTCGGAGAGCCTGAAAGAGTTTAGCCATCTCCTTTTTTTCGCGTTCACGCTTGAAGAAAGGCTCAACGGCGGCAATGAAATCGCGTGTAGTAGTAATCGGCTTCAGTGTTCGCGCCTTGACCAAAGCTGCTGCAATGGGACGCGAATTGCGCATTTCACCGTAGAGATAAAATACGTCTGCCAATGCCGCTTCATCATATCGATTCACGATATCAGCCGCAGTTGTCGGCCCATTTGCGTTCATCCGCATATCCAATGGGGCATCGAAACGAAACGAAAAGCCGCGCTGCTCATCGTCGAAGTGGTGCGATGACACACCAAGATCGGCCAACAGACCGTCGATTTGCGCCGTTTCGTAATACCGCATCCAGTTTTTGAGGTAACGAAAATTGGTTCTCACGAACGTAAAACGCTCGTCTTCCATCGTGTTCTGTGCAGCATCGGCATCCTGATCGAAACCGAAGAGCCGGCCAGTGGAATCCAATCGGGCAAGAATCTCACGCGAATGGCCTCCCCCACCGAATGTAGCGTCTACGTAAACGCCGCCTTTTCGGAGGTTCAGTCCATCGATACTCGCCTCTAAGAGCACCGGAATGTGATAGGCTTCTGCCGTTTTGATCATATCGTTAAATCCCGTTTCCCGCCGTTGTTGTCCGTTATCCGTCAGTCGGATAAACATCACTCGTTTTTATCGAGCGTTTTATCGAATCGGACCTCCCTGTTTCGGGCGTCTCATCTATCAGTGACAGACCTTTCGATCCAACAGAAATTACGGTGCCAAAGGTACACAAATTTCCCCATACTTCACCACTCTTATCCGCAAATTTTATAATAACTGTCGATATCTTGATAATTGATAATCGGCCGATTGAATTTTAGACAAGAAGTATAAACGTATCACTTGTAGGGGCAGAGCGATGTATCTACCTTTCTTAGTCCCTAAGTTAGGGGGATTTGAGTATATGGATAGAGATTGGTTTTATTACAGGAGGAAGAACAAAAGAACATAAACGGAAAGGAAGTTTTATGTTACTGATTATCAATTATATACAAACTGTCTGTCAATTAACGGTTAGTTGCTTTGTGATTAACGGTTAAACGGTGGGCGTTTAACCGTTTTTCGCACGGCGATTAACGGCTAATCGCAGCGAGCTCCATATCTATTTGATATGCAGCTTGTTATGAGCTATGGAAAGCTATGTTGATTATTATTTTGCAAGATATGCCCACAAAACGTATTTTTTTAGTATTTTTGCAGCAGACTCACAATTATTCTGCAAAATAACAAGGTTTTGACGGAATTACGCTTCTTTATCAATAACAAAACGATAACACTCAAATGAAGATAACAATGAAACGATTTCTTTTAACGGCCGGCCTTTTCTTAGGGTTGGCTTTCACCTTGAATGCAGCCGAAATGGCCTCCCCAAACGGAGCGATAAAGGTGAATTTTGAACTCAATAACGGTGTTCCGACTTACAGCGTAGCCTTTCGTGGCAAGATGATGATTAAGCCCAGCCGACTGGGTTACGAGCTTTCGGGAGCTGAAAACCTGCTCGACGGCTTTACACTTTTGGGTCAGGAGACAGCCCGACAAGATGAAACCTGGAAGCCGGTATGGGGTGAAAACAGCGAGATTCGCAATCATTACACCGAACTTTTGGTGAAACTCGTTCAGCCATCTACCGATCGTTATATGAACATTCGGTTTCGGGTGTACAATGAAGGAGTAGGTTTGCGCTACGAATTCCCGCAAAAAGGCAAGCTCAATCACTTCGTCGTGAAAGACGAACGCACCGAGTTTGCAATGACAGGAGACCATATTGCGTGGTGGATACCGGGCGACTATGACACGCAAGAGTATGAATACACCCGCTCGAAACTGAGTGAGATACGCAGTTTGTTGACTAAAGCCGTGACGGATAACCTCTCACAGACCACCTTTTCGACCACAGGCGTACAGACATCGTTGATGTTGAAGACCGCCGACGGTATCTATATGAATCTGCACGAGGCTGCATTGATCAATTATCCGGCTATGCATCTCAATCTCGACGATAAGCAGATGGTCTTCACTTCGTGGCTGACGCCTGATGCACAAGGCAAGAAAGGCCACCTGCAAACGCCTCTCCGGAGTCCGTGGCGCACCATTATGATCACCGATGATGCCCGAAAAGTGCTGGCATCTAACCTTATTCTCAATCTTAACGACCCCTGTGCACTCAGCGATACGTCGTGGATTCACCCTGTAAAGTATGTCGGTGTGTGGTGGGAAATGATTTCCGGAAAGAGCGAATGGGCTTATACCCATCAATATCCGACGGTGAAACTCGGTGAAACTGACTACATTCACGCTGCTCCTTCGGGTAAACACGGGGCCAATAATGCCAATGTTCGCCGTTACATCGACTTTGCTTCGGCCAACGGTTTTGATGCAGTCTTAGTCGAAGGATGGAATATCGGCTGGGAGGATTGGGCCGGAAACTCCAAGGAACACGTGTTCGACTTCCTCACACCGTACCCTGATTTCGATATCAAAGCACTCAATGCGTATGCTCATTCCAAAGGAGTTAAATTGATAATGCACCACGAAACCTCGTCATCCGTTATGAACTATGAGAAGTATATGGACCGAGCTTATCAGCTGATGAATACTTATGGCTACGACGCTGTTAAGAGTGGATATGTCGGAAACATTATTCCGAGAGGCGAACACCATTACAGTCAGATAGAGATTAATCATTATTTGCACGCCATTAAGCGTGCAGCCGACTATCATATTATGGTCAACGCGCACGAAGCAGTGCGTCCTACGGGGCTGTGTCGTACTTATCCGAATCTGATTGGCAATGAAAGCGCACGCGGAACGGAGTTTCAGGCATTCGGAGGAACTAAACCCGGGCACACGGCTATATTGCCTTTCACACGCCTTCAAGGTGGACCAATGGACTATACACCGGGTATTTTCGAGATGGATTGCGCCAATGGGTCGCATTGCAATTCGACAATCTGCGGGCAACTTGCCCTTTATGTCACCCTTTACAGCCCGTTGCAGATGGCTGCCGACTTCCCTGAGAACTACGAAAAGCATCCGGATGCATTCCAGTTTATCAAAGATGTGGCCGTAGATTGGGATAAATCGATTTATCTCGAAGCCGAACCGATGGAATATATCACGGCGGCCCGCAAGGCCAAAGGTACTGATAACTGGTTTATAGGAGGCGTAACGGGAATGAAAGCACATCGTTCCGATATCACACTCAGCTTCTTGGACAAAGGTCGGAAGTATGAAGCCACAATCTATCGAGACGGTCCTGATGCCGACTATAAGACTCGGCCGCAATCTTACAAGATTGAGAAGCGTATAGTGACAGCCAAGACTAAACTCTCGATCAACAGTGTTCCTGGCGGCGGTTATGCTATTTCGCTGATTGCGAAGTCTGAATAATGCGATGCGTATACGGTACTATTGCATACGCATTCCATTGTAAATATTCTACCGATAATCATTCCCTGTGTAGGCAGTTCAACCGGTTTGTCTGCACAGGGATAATGACATTCTTTACAACCGACCGTCAGTTATTTTATAACTAACCGTTAAACGACATGCATTTAACGGTTAGTTGCAGTACCATTCGTATTTTGTTGATAATCAAATAAATAGTGAGATAGTATTACTTACGGGCTTTTGGGTCTTTTATATGAGATAGAATTTACTTCTCTTCACATACGATGATCTTCCCGACACAGGTCTTCTATCTCCCGACTGGGAAGATTCGGTCTTTCATCTTTTCACTTTTTCACCTTTAATATTTGTCCGTTCCCGTTATTTACAGTACCTTTGTACATCTTAACATCAGGTAAAATAAAGATTATGGCATATTTATTCTCATCTGAATCAGTTTCGGAAGGACATCCCGATAAGGTGTCCGACCAGATATCCGATGCTTTGTTGGACCAGTTTTTGGCGTATGATGATCAGGCACGGTGTGCTATCGAGACTTTCGTTACTACCGGACAGGTAATCATTATGGGCGAAGTGCGCTCCAAGGCGTATATCGATTTGCAGACTATTGCACGCGAAACCATCAAGAAAATAGGCTATACCAAGTCGGAATATCAGTTTGACGGTGATTCGTGCGGCGTGCTGGCGGCTATCCACGAACAGAGCGATGACATCAATCGAGGCGTTGACAACGGTACGGTTGATGATCAAGGGGCCGGCGATCAGGGAATGATGTTCGGTTATGCAACCAATGAGACGGAAAGTTTTATGCCTGTTTCATTAGACTTGTCGCATCTGATCGTGCGCACATTGGCCGATATTCGTAAGGAGGGTAAGCAGATGACATACCTCCGTCCGGATGCAAAGAGCCAGGTAACAGTGGAATATAGCGATGATAATATACCTCAACGGATCGATACGATAGTTGTAAGTACGCAGCACGATGCATTCGATGATGACGACGCTCGTATGCTTTTAAAAATCAAAGAAGATGTAATAGGCATCCTGATACCGCGTGTCAAGGCTCAATGCGGCGACAAAGTTCTGGCTCTTTTTAATGAAAATATCAAGTATTTGGTCAATCCCACGGGTAAGTTCGTTATCGGAGGACCGCACGGAGACACCGGTCTGACGGGACGGAAAATCATCGTCGACACTTACGGTGGTAAAGGAGCGCACGGCGGTGGTGCGTTTTCGGGTAAGGATTCGAGTAAAGTTGACCGCTCGGCAGCTTATGCAGCACGTTACATTGCGAAGAATATGGTGGCCGCAGGAGTGGCTGATGAGATGCTCGTTCAGGTGAGTTATGCCATCGGTGTGGCACGTCCGGTAAACATATATGTGAATACTTACGGTCGGCGCAACGTCAAGATGGGCGACGGTGAGATTGCGCAGCGTATCGAAAAACTATTCGATCTGCGGCCGAAAGCTATCGAACGCAAATTCAATCTGCGACAACCCATTTATTTCGAAACTGCTGCTTACGGGCATATGGGTCGTAAAAGCGAGATTGTGGAGAAGACTTTCACCAGTCGTTATCACGAGAAAAAGACGGTGAAAGTGGAACTTTTCACGTGGGAAAAACTTGACAGTGTGGAGCTGATCAAGCGTGAATTCGGACTATAATATCATTGGTTGACAGATGTTTCAGGAAGACTCTTTATCTGTTCGGCCTTCAACGGTGCGGCATTCTGGGCAGCTGACGCCTCAGCAAGTGTTGAGTCAGTTGCCCGGAAATGCTACCCCTGCGCAGCAAGATTCGGCAATTCAGCAGCACATCAAGGCTTCGCCGATACACTGGAGCAATCGACCCGACACGTTGCATCTGCCCGGACAGCCTGTGGGTAAGAGTTTTCGCAATATCGATTTGCCGAAATACTATAAGGAATCGTTCTTTTCCGGCGATTCGCTTTTCCATCCCGAATTGCCCGGCGGACGTCGAGGTGTGGCGGGAGATCCCATTCCCTACTCCATCTCCGGCGATAACTTGATTACGTCTTTGCTGCTGGGCTGTTTCGTTTTGGCGATGATTGCCTTTGCCAATTCGCGTCAGTTCATCATCCGACAGGTTAAAACTCTCTTCTATGTACCGCGTGAAAACACCACGATTGCTACCGAGACGGCGAGCGAACTGCGGTTTCAGCTGTTCTTGGTGTTACAGACCTGTCTGCTGTTTTCCATTCTTTACTTCTTTTATATACGTGCTCACGTATCTGCAACATTCATCATTGAGCAGTATGAAATCATCGGAATCTATGCCGGAATCATAGCAACCTATTTCTTGGTAAAGGCCATTACCTATGGGATAACAGACTGGGTGTTTTTCGACCGACGCTCGAATGGCCGATGGATGAAGTCCTTTCTCTTTCTCATTTCAGCCGAAGGCGTGCTCCTTTTTCCCGGGGTGATGCTCCAAGCTTACTTTAATATGTCGTTAGATAGCGTGATCGGCTATGTAACCGGTGTTGTCATTTTGTTCAAATTGCTCTCGTTTTACAAGACTTATATTATCTTTTTCAGGCGAAAAGGCCTTTTTCTGCAAATATTTTTGTACTTTTGTGCGCTCGAAATCCTGCCGTTACTCTCTCTCTGGAGCGTCTTGGCAATGGTCACGAGCTATTTGAAGATAAACTTTTAGGCCATTAAAATGATAAAGAAAATCTTGGTTTCACAGCCTAAACCGACGAGTGAGAAGTCTCCATACTTTGATATTGAAAGAGAGTTTGGTGTGGAGTTTGTGTTCCGTCCGTTTGTAAAGGTCGAAGGATTGACGGCAAGAGAGTTCCGACAACAGAAGATTAGTCTCCTCAATTACACCGCAGTGGTGTTCACTTCACGACATGCTATCGACCATTATTTCACACTTGCCAAAGAGCTTAGGGTGACAATTCCCGAGGAGATGAAGTATTTCTGTGTCACGGAAACCGTGGCTCTCTATATACAAAAGTATGTTCAGTATCGCAAACGCAAGGTTTTCTTCGGGTCGACAGGTAAAATTGACGACCTCGTTCCTATGATGGCGAAGCACAAAACAGAGAAATATCTCGTGCCGTTGAGCGATGTTCACAACGATGATGTAAAGAACTTGCTTGACCAAAAGAAGCTGAAACATACCGAGTGCGTAATGTATCGCACCGTGAGCAACGACTTTACGGAGGACGAAATCAAGCATTTCGACTATGATATGCTGGTATTTTTCAGTCCAACCGGTGTGAAAGCGTTGGCTAAGAATTTCCCCTCTTTTGAACAAGGAGACCTGAAAATCGCTACGTTCGGCCCCGCAACGGCTAAGACTGTGGCTGATGAGGGAATGCGACTCGACCTTGAAGCGCCTACCAAAGAACATCCGTCGATGACTGGTGCACTGAAAGCTTACTTTGAAAAGCTTAGGAAATAAAGGACGAGAAGAATGTCCGGAGCGTTCGGTTTGGCAAAAGCAGAGCGGATATGTAGCCGAAAACTCATAGAGACTCTGTTCAACAGCGGTGCAGGAAAGTCGTTATCGGCATTTCCGTTGAGGCTTGTTTATATGCCGATAGAGCGTGATACAATTGCTGGATTGATACCTCCCGTGCAGGCACAGATGATGGTTAGTGTGCCGAAAAGGTATTTTAAGCGTGCCGTGAAACGCAATCGTGTGAAACGACAAGTGCGTGAAGCCTATCGGAAAAATAAACAATTGGTGCTCTCGCAGTTGTTGGATACACCCGACAAAGCTGTTGCAATGGCGTTTATTTGGATGGATGGAAAGCTGCAAGACAGTGCTTTCGTAGAGCAACGGATGATTAATCTCTTGGCACGTCTTGGTGAACGGTTATGCGAGTGATGCTTACCCTGTGGCGTGGAATATCGTGGATGCTGACCCGGTTGCTGCTTGTGCCCATTCTGTTTTATCGGCAGTTTATCTCTCCTTTCACGCCGCCTTCGTGTCGATTTACACCCACTTGCTCTGAATATGCGCGTCAAGCGCTGATCAAGCACGGCCCCATCAAAGGCCTTGCACTTTCCGTTTGGCGAATATTGCGGTGTAATCCGTGGGGCGGAAGCGGGTATGATCCGGTACCATAAATCCGCTCTTAGTCTCCTAAGTCAAAGGATTGGAGGAATGGACAAGTAAGTTTATCCTTGCAAAAGATTAAACATATAACTTTCATTTATTGTTTAAAATAAAAGCAATATATCTATTTCGGGGTATAAGTTTCCGTTAAAAGACAGCCCCCCAACCTTCTGTTTCAGGGGGCTTAAATATAAAACAGAATGATGAAAAACTTTGTTGAAGAACTGAAATGGCGTGGTATGCTGGCGCAAATAATGCCGGGTACTGAAGAACTCCTGCAAAAGGAGATGGTAACTGCATATTTAGGAACTGACCCGACAGCTGATTCGCTGCACATCGGACACCTTTGCGGCATTATGATGCTGCGTCACTTGCAGCGCTGCGGACACAAACCTATCGTCTTGGTAGGTGGTGCCACGGGGATGATTGGCGACCCTTCGGGCAAGAGTCAGGAGCGGAACCTTTTGGATTCGGATACGCTTTATCATAACCAAGAGTGCATTAAGGCGCAGGTTGCCAAGTTTCTCGACTTTGAAGGAACCGCTCCCAATGCCGCCGAAATGGTCAATAACTACGACTGGATGAAAGATTTCACCTTCTTGGATTTCGCTCGTGAGGTGGGAAAACACATCACCGTAAACTATATGATGGCTAAAGATAGCGTGCAAAAGCGGCTCAACGGCGAAGCTCGAGACGGTCTTTCGTTTACTGAATTCACTTATCAGCTCTTACAGGGATACGATTTTCTGCATCTATATAAGACCAAAGGATGCAAGCTTCAACTTGGAGGTAATGACCAATGGGGTAATATGACCACCGGATCCGAGCTCATTCGACGTACTCTGGGAGGTGAAACTGAGGCCTTTGCATTGACTTGTCCGCTCATCACTAAGGCCGATGGAAAAAAGTTTGGAAAGACAGAGAGCGGCAATATCTGGCTTGATTCCAAACGCACAACGCCTTATGCGTTTTATCAATTCTGGTTAAACGTGAGCGATGAAGATGCCGAACGCTATATCAAAATATTCACAAGTCTGGATAAAGAGATTGTCGACGCTCTCGTAGAAGAACACAAACAAGATCCCGGTCGCCGTATCTTACAGCGCAGATTGGCCGAAGAAGTCACACTGATAGTACATTCTCGCGAAGCGTTGGATACCGCCATAGAAGCCTCAAATATTCTTTTCGGCAAAGCAACGAAAGAGAGTTTGCTGCGATTGGACGAACAAACGCTGCTCGATGTGTTTGAAGGTGTGCCCCATTTCACGTTAGCCAAGACCGACCTGGGCTTACCGGCTGTCGAACTCCTTACCCGCGACGATGTAAAAGTTTTCTCGAGCAAGGGCGAAATGCGTAAAATGGTACAGGGCGGAGGCGTTTCTCTCAACAAGGAAAGGCTGGAATCGTTCGACCGTCTCATCACTTCCGACGATTTGATCGATGGTAAATACCTGCTTATTCAGCGCGGAAAGAAAAATTATAATCTGTTGATAGTAGTGTAAGTTAGTAAGTTTATGAGTTTCTAAGTTTGTGAGTTTTGTTGCGAGAATTACCGATTGAAATGCTCAAAGACTTAAAAATAAACTTATGAACTTTAAAACTTATAGGCTAAAAAACTTACAGAAATATTTGGTAGTGGGCTGAAAAACCACTATCTTTGCACCCGCTTATTGTCCTATGGTGTAATGGTAGCACAACAGGTTTTGGTTCTGTTTGTAGTGGTTCGAATCCGCTTAGGACAACAGAAAAGGAGAAACAGTATATAAATAGCTGTTTCTCCTTTTCGTTTTTGATAGCCTTTGGAGGTAAAAGAGAGATTATTCTTTTATTGAAAAAAGATTTTATCTACATTGAAGAAAAGTTCGATGCCATTTTGTTTATATTTTCTCAGGAATTTTGTTATATCTATTTGATATTTCTTATGTATCTAATTGAAAATCAAGTGGATATAAAATGGTCTGCAATTAACTGTTAAACGCACAATGATTAACGGTTACTTGCACGCCAAGTAACCGTTAAACAGCGTGCGATTGACCGTTAATCGGCGTGCAAGTAATGGTTAATCACAGGGCCGTTGAATATCTTATGATGAGAGGGTAGGGGAAAACAGGCTATTTACGGGCTTTTATCCGAATCGGGACTTGCTTGATATTGATGAGTTGCAATATACCTGTGAGATGATGGCGGGCATCTTTTGCTTTGACAGTGATACTGCCTTCGTGCTCCGAACTCTGCACGGTGAGTACTAATTTACCGTGGAAAAGACGCATCTGAGGCGTAGTGAAAGACTCCAAAGAAGTAGCATCGCCATTGCAGACAGCGCGGAATGAACCGGCTCCGGACACCTCGAAGCTGATCAAATCGTCTGCATCGGGACACTCGTTGCCGTCTTCGTCCACCATCGTTACGGTGATATAAGCCAGATCTTCGCCGTTGGGGCTGAGTTGTTTGCAGTCGGTTTCCAAGCGCAATGCAGCTGGTTGGCCGGCCGTTCGGATGATTTTTTCGGCTGCTTTTCGGCCATCAGCATCATAAGCCACCACTTTCAGTTCGCCCGGTTCGTAGACAACGTTGTTCCAACGCAATCGATAGCGATCTAAACGTGCCGTGTCGCATTTGGCGATTCGGCCTTGGCTGCGGCCGTTTACAAAGAGTTCGGCCTGCGGATAGTCTGTATAGCAATAGACAGGTGTGGTTTTTCCTTCGCGCCCCGGCCACGTCCAGTGGGGCAGGAGATGCAAAGTGTGCTCGCGTTTATTCCATTGTGCGCGATAGAGATAGTATCGATCTTTGGGCAATCCGGCCAGATCTACGGCGCCGAAATAGCTGCTTCGAGAGGGCCAATACGAATAATAGGGCGTCGGTTCGCCCAAATAGTCGATGCCGGTCCATACGAATTGGCCAATGGTCCACGTGCGGTCGTCTTGCATCCGCATATCATCGTCGGGTAGATTGCTCCATCCGCAGCACTCCACATCATACGAAGAGCACTGTCCATCGGGGTAAGTGGCCATCTTTTTGGTCTCTACGGGGAATTTGTAAACGCCTCGGCTACTTACCGTAGACG
Source organism: Hoylesella pleuritidis (assembly GCF_963541955.1). Lineage (NCBI taxonomy): Bacteria > Pseudomonadati > Bacteroidota > Bacteroidia > Bacteroidales > Prevotellaceae > Hoylesella > Hoylesella pleuritidis. The sequence goes on from NZ_CAUTUT010000002.1 coordinate 105,029, forward strand.
TGGTTTCGGTACCCAGGATGAAGCCCTGCGGCTGACGATTGATGAGTTCATCGTAGAGAAATCCACGATAATTGAAACCCGGAACGTCTGTTGCGGCATAGAAACCGCAATCTGTACAAGCTTTGGGATTATCTCCTCCGGCCGTTACCGGACGTGTATTGTCGAGGCTGTGACAGAACTCCGTCATCTCCTTTGCACGTTGGGCGCCTTCCGTTTTCCATTGTTCGGGAATCTCATTGCCGATACTCCACATCACGATCGAGGGATGATTGCGGTGACCTTTGATGAGATTGGTGAGGTCTTTGCGCCACCATTGGGTATAGAAACGGTTGTAATCGTTCTTCACTTTGGGCTCAGCCCAGGCGTCGAAACTCTCTGCCATTACCATCATTCCCATCGAGTCGCACACTTCCATTTGCATTTGCGAGGGCATATTGTGTGAAGTGCGGATGGCATCTACGCCCATATCTTTCATCAGACGTATCTGTCGGATGATGGCCGACTTGTTGACGGCGGCGCCGAGTGGGCCTAAATCGTGGTGGAGACATACGCCTTGGAACTTCCGCGAGAGGCCGTTGAGGCGGAATCCGTGTGCTCGTGACACATCGATGGTGCGTATACCGACGCGCTGCGAAGTGCGATCAAGATGCTTGTTGCCGTCTTTGACGGTGGTGATAAGTGTGTATAGGGTGGGGGATTCGGGCGACCAAAGTTGCGGGTGAGCCACATCAAGGTTGAAAGAAGCGCGTCCTTGTGCGTCGGGTGATGCCGTTTTTTGCGCTACAACGCGTCCGTCGGCATTCTTGATAGTAACTGTCGTCTTGATATTTTTCGTACTTTTAGCGCCTTTGATTTGCGTGTTTACGGAAACGTTGGCGTTGTTTGCATCGACCGAAAGCGTGCGGAAGAACGTTTCCCAAGGGTCAATGCGGATGTCGCCGGTGAAGATCAGCCTGACGGGACGATAGAGTCCGGCACCCGGATACCACCGACTGCTTTCCTCGACGTTGTGGAGTCTCACCGTGATTTCATTGTTCTCGCGTCTGAGCAGCTGCGTAATGTCGAGTCGGAAAGCATTATAACCATAGTTCCAACGGCCTGCTTTCTGTCCGTTTACATACACAACGGGTTCGCTCATAGCCCCATCGAAGTAGAGTTCGGCTCGTTTTGCACCTTTTGGAACCGTGAAAACCGTTCGATATCGACCCTCACCGAGCCAGGGAAGAGCCCCCGAACGGCCAGTATGATCGATGGCTTTGTTTTGTCCGTCTTGTGTTATGGCAAGGTGTTGAATATCCCATTTCCTGTCGAATGGGCCGTTGATAGCCCAGTCGTGAGGTACACTGACCTGCTGCCATACCTTTCCGTCGCGTGAGAATTGCCACGTTTTGAGGTTTTGTTCCTGTCTATTCTGCGCCCCGCATACCACGGATGCGGTGAGGAAAAGCGCCAAAAGGCTTTGTTTCATCGTGAGTTTTTATGTTTCTGAGTTTGTGAGTAGGGGAGGGATTGAAGGTTTTCGGTATCCTCATTTCATTTTGCTCCGATCTTTTTCATCCATTTTCCGCCTGTCATACAGGCAATACCAATGATGACAAAGGGGATGCTTAGCAGCTGACCCATATTGAGAAACATTCCCGATTCGAAGTCAACCTGAATGTCTTTGGTATATTCTACGAAGAAGCGGAACGTGAAAATCAATGTCAGACAGAGGCCGAAGAAGAAGCCTGTGCCTACTTTTTGCGGCTTGTGTCGATATAAATACCATCCCACGAAGAAGAAAACGGCATAGGCGATGGCTTCATAAAGTTGGCCGGGATGGCGCGGAACTTTGTCTACTTTCTCGAAGATAAAAGCCCAAGGAACATCTGTAACTTTGCCGATAATCTCTGAATTCATCAGATTTCCGAGGCGAATGAAGCACGCGGTAATGGGCGTTGCGATGGCGATATTATCAAGAACGATCCACAGATTGAGGTGTGTTCTGCGATAATAAAGATAGAGTGCGATTATCAGTCCGATGGTTCCGCCGTGCGAAGCGAGCCCTTCGTAGCCCACATACTTCCACGATCCGTCGGCCATATGGTGCATCGGAACGATCATTTCGACAGCATGCTCCCACGAACTAAGGAAATATTCGGGTTGATAAAACAAGCAGTGACCCAATCGGGCACCTGCAAGGATTCCCACAAAGCAATATAAAAGGAGCGGATCGAAGTACTCATCCTTAATCTTCTGCTCTTTATAAAGGCGGCGAACAAGGATGTATGCCAATGCCAGTCCGATGCCCCAGCACAGCGAATACCACCGAATACCAAAGCTTCCGATGTGGAATGCAAAGAGATTGGGGTCCCAAATGATGTAGGATAGAAGGTGTTCCATTTTCTATTATGATGATTGATGAATGATGAGTTGTGAATAGTTGCCTGATAAGTAAGCGTTAATCGTCGTGCATTTGACCGTTAATTGTCGTGTAATTAACCGTTAATCGGTGCGCGATTGATGCTCAATTGCAACGCAACTAATGGTTAGTTGTAATCTTTGGGATCACACATTGAATCTGAAATGCATAATATCACCGTCCTGTACAACGTAGTCTTTGCCTTCGACTCCCAACTTGCCGGCCTCGCGAACGGCTGCTTCCGAACCGTATTGAATATAGTCTTGGTATTTGATTACCTCTGCTCGGATGAATCCTTTTTCAAAATCCGTGTGGATAACACCCGCACATTGCGGAGCCTTCCACCCTTTGTGATAAGTCCAAGCCTTAACTTCCATCTCGCCGGCAGTGATGAATGTCTCTAAATTCAGCAGCGAATAAGCCTTTTTGATGAGTCTGTTTACACCGCTTTCTGCCAATCCTAACTCGTCGAGAAACATCTTCTTGTCTTCGTAAGTTTCCAAAGATGCAATGTCTTCTTCGGTCTTTGCGGCGATGATCAGTACCTCGGCACCCTCCGTTTGAGCTGCTTTCTCCACGCATTTGCTGTACGTATTGCCCGTCTTTGCAGCTGCTTCGTCTACGTTGCAGACGTAAAGCACGGGCTTGGAAGTAAGCAGAAATAGGTCGTGTGCAGCCTTTTCTTCTTCCTGGGAATTGAAAGTTACGGTGCGTGCATTGCGCCCCTCGTCAAGTGCTTTTTTGTAAGCAGTGAGCACATTCACCATCACTTTTGCCTCTTTATTGCCCGCAGCGGCCGTCTTTTGCTCTTTACCCAATCTACTTTCGATGGTTTCAAGATCTTTGAGTTGTAGTTCAGTGTCTATGATTTCTTTGTCACGGATGGGATCGATCGTGCCGTCTACGTGTGTGATATTATCGTCATCGAAGCACCGGAGGACGTGAATAATGGCATCAGTCTCGCGTATATTGCCGAGAAACTTATTACCTAAGCCCTCTCCTTTGCTTGCTCCTTTCACCAAACCAGCTATGTCTACGATCTCGCAAGTGGCCGGAACGATGCGCCCCGGATGAACAATCTCGGCCAGACGAGTAAGTCTTTCGTCGGGCACCGTTATCACTCCGACATTCGGTTCGATTGTACAGAACGGGAAATTAGCAGCCTGCGCTTTTGCGCTTGATAAACAATTAAACAACGTAGACTTGCCAACATTAGGCAACCCCACGATTCCGCACTTTAAAGACATAATCTTATCTCAAATTAAATAGTTGTTGCAAAGATAGTGGAAAAATCTAATAAAGTGCTCATTCGTAATAAGATATTTAGCAGTGGGGTTCTCCTTGTTTGTTTATTGATCTGTTTTTTCTGTGTTTTCGGTTTGGTTTTGATCAGGATTTTGACTATTTTTGCCTTGGATTTGATTTCTTTCAGCAAATTCAACTGACTAAAACAAGATGAAGAATTATCGTGAAATCGATTTTGTTCGATGCGTGTTGATTATATTGGTGGTGCTCGTTCACATCGTCAACTTCGGTAATCGCTATCCCGAAATCAAGGCATCCGTACTTGCTTTCTTAATGCCTACGTTCTTGTTCGTAACCGGTTATCTCGTCAATATCGACAAGACACCGCGCCGATTCGGACTTTATTTATTGCAAATTATTGTTCCTTACGTGATAATGACAGTCGGTTTTTCCGTGCTTTCTTACTATTTGCCAGTGCGTGGTGGCCTTACCCATCTCACGATAGAGGCTGTCTGCGAGAAAGTTTTCATCACTTCCATTGGTCCATATTGGTTCTTTTATGAAATGATAGGTTGCGGTGCGGTTTATTATTTCAGCTTTAAATGCCTGCCGTTTGTGTGCAATCGTATATCAAAATTCGCCGTTTTCGGCTTCATTCTCATCCTTTCCTCGCTCGTTTTGCCTGTGATGACACTGCAAAGTGTGATCTATTATTTCTTGGGAACGGTGTTGCGACAGTGCGGTTGCGATTTTCAATCCCTCTTTAAACCGTCTTTCTATGCGCTATTTCCGTTTGTTGGCATTATCGTTGGGCTTGGTTGTCAAGATTGGGGGAGTGTGTTGATAATGGCATCCGTAGTTTGTGCGTTGTCGTTTATGAGTTGGATGTATTGCCGTGTACCTGCGAAAGTGCGTCGTTACGCTGTATATATCGGGATGAATACATTACCGATCTATCTCTTTCATCCCGTTTTCACAATGTCAGCAAGGTTTTGTCAGCGTCTTTTTACGTGGGATTCGTCTGTTCTGTCGTTTACATTTGTTACGCTCATCATTAGTGTTTTCGGTTCGTTGGCATTGGCGTGGCTGTTAGATCGGTCTCATTTCTCTTACCTCTTTGCCCGTTCCCGCTTTCTCAGATGATGGTGAATTGAATAAAGTATATGGCTGTTGATTACTGAATCGGTAATAAATTGTATGTCAAACGAATGTATATTGAGGTTACAAAAGGCATTTATCGACTGCTGAAAAGGTGTTATTTGTGCATTATTTCGTGCTTAAAAGCACGTCCATTAACCATCAATTGCTCCACCCACAGATATTTATTTGATAGTCAATAATTTGCAGTGGTAACGTTTCCTGCTTTCATCCGCATAGCGAATGATGCGGACTCATTCACGCTCTGTATTTACCTGAAAATCAATAAAATACAAACTATCCTGCGATGAGCGATTCATCGCTCGCCGTTTAATGGTTGATTGCACGCCGATTAACGGTTAAACGCACTGCAAGTAACGGTTAATCGCGATGCGTTTAACGGTTAGTTGTAATGAATCTTATATTTTATTGATTCTCAATTATATACACAAATTATACGATGGAACAATAAGGGTGATAACGATGAGGGATGAATAAACAAATGCCGAATTGTCAATTCCCGATGATTAATGATCAATGATCAATCGAGTATACACTTCCAGCATCTGCTGTGCAATGTCTTCGTTCTCAAAACGACGGATATAGGCACGAGAGTCAGCTATGCGTTGCGAACGGCCGGATGCTCCGATGAGCGATTGTTGCAGGGCTTCAGCCATTCCACGAACATCATCTGGAGCTACGTATAAGCTCGAAGGGCCACCCGCTTCTTCAAGACACGAACCCGTGCAGGCAACCACAGGCAGACTGCTCTGTATGGCTTCGATGACCGGAATGCCGAACCCCTCGTAGCGGGAAGGATAAACAAAACATTCGGCTTGCTGATAAACGGCCAACAAATCGTCGTTGGAAATACCGCGAAGGAAGTGGATACGCGCCGCAAGATCGTGCTCGCGGGCATAGCGAAGGATGCGTTCGATATAGTCAGTAGGTCGTCCTACAACAACAAGATGCACCTCGCGGGGAAGCTGTGACAATGCTTTGACGGCCAAGAGCACGTTTTTACGCGCCTCGATGGTACCGACATTGAGGATGTAACGCTGCGGAAGATGTAACCGGCGGGCTGCTTCGGCGCACGCATCATCAGTCAACCGCTGCGTGAAAAGTGTGTCACAACTTTGATAAACGACATCGATACGGTCTTCGGAAACACCTCCATAGTACATCACATCACGTTTGGTGCACTCACTAATAGCAATAATCCGCTCCGCTTCACGGCAAGTGAGCCGGAATTTCAGTGCATAGATCTGCGCGTCCCACCAATGGTAATACTCCGGATGACGCATAAAGATAAGATCGTGAACGGTAACGACGGAATGAATCGGCGTCTTTCGGATGCCGACGGGCAGTTCGCCGGAGAGTCCGTGATAGATATTCACGTTGTCTTTGACTAAATCTTGGATAATGCCTCGCGTTCGCCAATAATCCTTGTAGAGACGAAACTGCGGGCCACGGGGATAAATCAAATGCACATTTTCACGTAAAGCGATCTGGGAACGCAGGCTATCGCGACCGCCGTCGGGGGCATAGAGCAAGAGATCGAGGTCGGAACGGACGGCCGAAAGCGAATTAATCAACGTACGACCGTAGTTTCCCAAGCCTGTTCCATTGGCCACAATGCGTTTCGCATCATAGCCAATGCGCAATCGGTCTGCATCTTTTGATATGCAGGAACAGGGCTCGTTCTGCGGTATTTCGTATTGATTCTTGCCCATATCGTTATAAATCCAATTGAAAAGAGATGTCGTGTCGGCAGCCGTATCGCTTCCAAAAGCGGGCCCGTTGGGCTAAAGCAAACTGTTCGGAAACCGTCGGATCGAAGCCGCGAAGCACTGCATAACGGTGCACAATAGCCGTAAAGAAGTGCTTGGGACCCCATAGCCGGCGTAGATTTCGCAATCCGTCGTGCATAGAAACGGGGCCGATTCGCATTCGGTTGATATCTATCACCGAGAAAGAATAGCCTTCGACAGTGGGGCTCCAAAGGATATTTCCGGGCGAATAATCCAAATGCAGGAAGCCCGCTTCGTGCATTCGGGCGGTAAAATCGGCCAACCCCGCAGCAATTCCAGCATAATCGTGCTCACCGGTTTCAACCATTTCGTACAGCATCCGACGCCCCGTGAGATGAGGAGTAACAAGATACGAATAGCCCAAAAGCCCCCAAGCATTCCGTTCCTCGAAATAAGCGAGACCTGCGGGGGTATCTATTCCCGCCGCCAAAAGCATTGCAGCATACTCGAAAGCACGTTTTCCCTTTGGCTTACGGATACCCCACGAATAGATCAGTCGGTTGAGATGGGTGGGCACGTGATAACGTTTCACATTCAGGAGAACACCGTTCGGAGCATTGAACACTTTGATTCGGTTGCGCGAATCATAGACCATTTCGCCCTCGGAATCGAAGATTCGGGGGATCGATGCAATGTAATCGGTCAGCGCTTTACCGCCGCCCAAGGTGCGAATAGCTTCAGAAGAGAGGGTTATACGCATTAATGCGACAATACTTCGAGCGCTTTTCGCACTACGTGATTTGTCTCGTTCATAATCTGGAAGTATTCATCCATATCCCAAAGATCACGAGCGACGAGGGCTTTGAGCTGTATTCGGAGCAAGGGAAGCGTGCGTTTGAGTTCTGCTTGGTCCTTCGGCTTGATCTGTTGAGCCTCACCCTCTTTCAGAATAGCATCAATCAGCGACTGTGGAACAGTGAAACGGGTATTGAAATCATCGAAAGTCTTGTAGCGACTCTTCAACGTTTTACGATTGTTATCAACGTAACGGAGATTGGCATTGATGATGATGCTCTTAGCATTGAGCATCCGATGAAACCGTGTAAACTGCAACGTGTCGAGCGGAACGAAGTAATCAGGCATTATTCCACCGCCTCCATAGACCGTGCGATGCTGTCGGAGAGTTTGGTATTTGAGTGAATCGGCAAAGTGAATGCTATCTGCACTGTATAGTTCTCCGCGTTTATAGCGGTTGTCAAGTTCACGTTCGTAGCTTTCAATATCCCCTTTTTGATAAGGCTTCTGAATGCAGCGACCCGACGGTGTGTAGTAATGCGCAATGGTAAGACGTATCATCGAACCGTCGCGGAACGGTATCGGACGCTGCACGAGGCCCTTACCAAAAGTGCGACGCCCCACAACCGAGCCGCGATCTTGGTCTTGAATGGCACCCGTTACAATCTCTGCGGCCGAAGCGGAGAACTCATTTACAAGGACTACTACTTTGCCATCGAGAAGCCGCCCGTTGCCGTTGGCGCGGAATTCATCACGCTTCGAAGCTCTACCTTGCGTGTAAACCACAAGATCGTTGCGCTTCAAAAACTCGTTGGCAACACCTACTGCAGCCATCAAATAGCCTCCGCCGTTGTCCTGTAAGTCGAGAACGAGGTCTTGCATACCCTGCTTCTTTAAGCGAGCGACACCTTCCATAAACTCTTGATACGTGGTAGCACCAAAGCTTCCGATACGAATATACCCCACATTAGGCCTGATCATATAGACAGCATCAATGGTTTTGACGGGTATTTTGTCGCGAGTGACAATGAAAACGAGCTTTCCAGGAATGCCGCGACGCACGATTCCGAGCCTGACTTGCGTGCCTTTCGGTCCTCGAAGACGGCGTACAACCTCATTACGGTCCATCTTTACGCCTGCGATTGCAGTGTCGTTAACCGACACAATACGGTCGCCGGGCAATATTCCGACCTTTTCCGAAGGTCCGTTCGTAATGGTTTGTATCACGAGCAACGTGTCTTGAACGATATTAAACTGCACGCCGATGCCTTCGAAAGAGCCTTCGAGAGGCTCGGTAAGGGCTTTTGTTTCCTTAGCAGTAGTGTAAGTGGAATGTGGATCGAGCTTTTCGAGCATTCCGCGAATGCCGTCTTCCACAAGCTTCGACTCATTAACAGAGTCTACATAGTTGTTTTTGATCATCGCTTCAGCTATTTGCAGCTTGATCAGCGGCGTCTCGTCGCTTTGTCTTTGATACTGTTGTGCCGAAACGGAAACAACCGCAAAGGCGAAGAACAGCGTAAGAATGTGTTGTTTTTTCATATTGTTTATTTGTCGGTGAGGTCGCCTTCCACCACTAAATTATCGATAATGAAGTTCTGCCTTTCCATTGTATTCTTACCCATATAGTACTCTAAGAGTTTCTGAACCTGGTCGGTCTTATGCAGCGTGACCTGCTCCAAGCGCATATCCGAGCCTATAAAGTGGGCAAACTCATCAGGACTGATCTCTCCAAGACCTTTAAATCGCGTGATTTCAGGGTCTGGTCCGAGACTGCTTACGGCCTTCCGGCGCTCCTCTTCACTGTAACAATAAAGCGTAATAAAGTCGCTTCGACGTTCGCCTTGCTGCAATTTGGCATCCGCTTCGGCAACAGTCTGCTTGTCTTTCACCTTCGTTCGCCGGTTGCGAACACGAAAGAGTGGGGTCTGAAGCACGTAAACGTGTCCTTTTTTAATAAGCTCCGGGAAAAACTGTAAGAAGAAAGTGATGATTAAAAGACGGATATGCATACCGTCGACATCGGCATCCGTGGCCACGATTACCTTATTATAACGTAGCGAGTCGAGCCCTTCTTCGATGTCGAGAGCGGCTTGTAGAAGATTGAATTCCTCGTTTTCGTAGACCACTTTCTTAGTCAATCCAAAAGAATTAAGCGGTTTTCCACGCAACGAAAACACGGCTTGGGTATTTACATCACGACTTTTGGTAATGCTTCCGCTGGCCGAATCGCCCTCGGTTATAAAGATAGCGCTCTCTTCTTTGCGGTCGTTTTTGACATCGGAGAAATGAATTCGGCAATCACGGAGCTTCCTATTGTGTAGGTTTGCTTTCTTAGCGCGCTCCCGGGCGAGCTTCGTCACACCCGCCATAGCCTTTCGTTCGCGTTCACTTTCAGTGATCTTGTTGAGCATTACCTCGGCAATCTCGGGGTGAATATGTAAGAAATTGTCGACGTTAAGCTTAATAAAATCGCCCACATACTTGTTAATGCTCTCGCCGCCGGGACCCATCGTGAGCGAGCCTAACTTGATTTTGGTCTGGCTTTCAAACATAGGCTCTTCCACATCGACAGCTATTGCGGCTACGATTCCGTTGCGAATGTCGCCAAACTCATAATTCTTGCCCGAGAACTCTTTAATAGTACGAGCTATGTGTTCCTTAAACGCACTTTGGTGGGTACCTCCTTGCGTGGTATGTTGACCATTGACGAAAGAGTGATACTCCTCTCCGTATTGGTTAGTATGCGTGAATGCGATCTCGATATTCTCACCTTTAAGATGAATAATGGGGTAAAGCCCATCGTTGGTCATCGTATCGTTGAGGAGATCTTCAAGTCCGTTGCGGCTCACAATACGCCTTCCGTTATACATAATGATGAGACCCGCATTAAGATAGGTATAGTTTCGGAGCATCGTTTCAACGATATCGTCGTGAAACTCATAGTTAACAAAAAGCGAATTATCCGGTTCAAAGAAGACGAACGTACCGTTTTCGTCTTGTGTCGGCTGTGTTTCATCGCCCGTCAGATTACCTTTCTCGAAGCGAACGGCCCGCACCTTACCGTCGCGAAACGACTTTACTTCAAAGTGAGAACTCAATGCATTAACGGCTTTGAGACCTACTCCGTTCAAGCCTACGCTCTTTTTAAATGCCTTGGAATCATATTTTCCACCCGTGTTGAGCATACTCACGGCCTCGACTAACGGTCCTTGGGGAATGCCTCGACCGTAATCGCGCACGCTGACACGCAGATTCTCATCGATATCTACCTCAATCCGTCGGCCAGCATTCATCCGAAACTCATCGATGGAGTTATCGATCACCTCCTTGAGCAGCACATAAATACCGTCTTCGGGCATCGAACCGTCGCCCAACCTACCGATATACATTCCCGGCCGAGTGCGCACGTGCTCCATATCCGACAAGTGACGGATGTTGGCATCGGTGTAAGAAGCGGTTTCTTTTGCCGCTGTCGAGGAACCCGAAAGTGTTTCTTCTATATCTTCCCTCATTCTATTTCACCTTTCTTCAACGGCTTTCTGTAACACGCTCTGCGCTTATGCTGCACGGGTTCCAGTGCTCCCCACTGACTCTGAACCGTGAAATTGGTCTCCATTTCCACCTGCGTCTCACCCCATTCAAAGCCATAAGCCTGGTAATAAGGAATAAGATCGGCTAAAATCAAAGCATTGACGCCCTTCGGACGATACTCCGGAAGCACGCCAATGAGCAACAAATCGACCACCTTAGTCTTGTGAAACTTGATGGCACGAAGCAGATACCACCAACCGAAAGGCCACAACCTACCGCGCCGGCACTTCTGTAACGCACGCGTAAGTGACGGTATCGAAATGCCTACTCCTACCAATTTGTTGCCCGCACTGCGGTCTTCTACCAATGTAATGAGGTTAAGATCGGCTAGTGGGAAATACATATTGATGTATTGTTTAATCTGTCTTTCAGAGAGTTGAGAATATCCATAGAGGTCTTTATATGTCTCGTTGATAATCTCGAAAATCTTAAATCCATAGCCTTCTTCAAAGATTTCTTTCTTCGTCAGCTTCTTTACGCACAAGTCGTAACGCTCACTTACAACCTCGGCAATCTTGGCATACTTCTCGGGAATCTCTTTCGGAACATACAATTTGTTCTCAACATAATTCGTATCGACAACAAAACCGCCTGCATTCTCAATGTGGCGGGGGTAATAGTCATAGTTATAAATCGTGGGCATCGTACCCAATTGGTCGAAGCCCAACGTAAGCATACCCTCCGGATCCATATCGGTGAAGCCCAGCGGACCCACGATTTCGTCCATCCCGTGCTGCAAACCGTAGTCTTCCACGGCTTTGAGCAAGGCTCGTGAAACCGCCTCGTCGTCGATGAAATCAATCCATCCGAACCGTACCGAATTGCGTTTCCACTTCTCATTAGCTCTGTGATTGATGATGGCTGCTATCCTTCCTACCAATCGGTCGCCCTTATAGGCCAGAAAATATTCGCTTTCACAGAAATCGAAAGCCGCGTTCTTGTCCCGCCGTAAGGTGTTCATCTCTTCGCTGAAAAGGTTAGGTGCGTCATACGGATTACCTTTATACAAGTCGTAATGAAAGTTGATGAAAGTGCCTAAGTCCTTTTTTGTCTTTACTGTTTTTATCGTTATTGATGACATTATAATCGTTCGATTAATGCTTTAAACGTGCAAATATACTTCAATTCGTGCAGATTACAAAATAAAACGTCGTGAATCGCATAAAACATTTTCATAACTCCTCGATTCGGGTACACTTGCTTACACCTTGTTTTATACCCGGTTTCACCGCCCTACTCTACTCGTCAATACAGGAAAAAGAACCGGCGGTTACGATTTCCATATTTCATTGTCAATCAATAAGATACAAGTCGTGCTGCGTTTAACCGTTAAACAGCCTGCATTCAACCGTTAATCACACACCGTTTAACGGCCTTTCACAAGGTAATTTACCGTTAATTAAAACGTAAGTAGAAAATGAACCGGATGGCGGTCGCTGAAAGAACAGTATCAGCAACCGGTAAATTGGACAAAGAAAAGGGGCACACCGGTTATCCACCGATATGCCCCTTATGTATAAATTGTGCTGAGCACAGATGCGTTTTAATCGTTGAGCTTGGCCGCAATGAACTCGCGGTTAAGACGAGCGATATTGGCTATCGACTCGTTTTTGGGACATTCGGCCTCACAAGCACGCGTATTCGTGCAGTTTCCGAAACCTAACTCCTCCATCTTCATCACCATAGCTTTAGCTCGACGAGCTGCTTCGGGACGACCTTGGGGCAGCAATGCCAACTGACTTACCTTCGAACTGACGAACAACATAGCTGAACCGTTCTTGCAGGCAGCCACACAAGCGGCACAGCCAATGCACGTAGCGCAGTCCATTGCCTCGTCGGCAGCCTCTTTGGGGATAAGAATTGCATTGGCATCTTGCGGCTGACCGGTACGCACGCTGATGTAACCGCCGGCCTGGATAATCTTATCGAAGGCTCCGCGATCGACCATACAGTCTTTGATTACAGGGAATGCAGCCGAGCGCCAAGGCTCTACCGTGATGACATCTCCGTCATTGAAGCGGCGCATATAGAGCTGACACGTAGTGGCTCCGGTGGCCGGTCCGTGCGGATGTCCATTGATATAGAGCGAACACATACCGCAAATGCCCTCGCGACAGTCGTGATCAAAGACAAAGGGTTCTTTGTTTTCTTCGATCAACTGTTCGTTAAGAATGTCCAACATTTCGAGAAATGAGGTGTCACCTGGGATGTCTTTCATCTCGAACGTATCAAAATGACCTTTCGCTGTGGGGCCGTTCTGACGCCAAACTTTAAGCGTAAAACTGATATTTTTGTCCATTGTATTTTTAATTTTTAAGTTGATGAGTCTTTGAGTCAATGAGTTTTAATGGAGACAATGCCTCTTTTCAGAAGAAACATGAGTTGAATTTAACTTACAAACTTGTAAACCTATAAACTCACAAACCCAATTACGACTTGTAATTTCGTGTCTGCACCTTAATATATTGATAGTTAAGATCCTCTTTCAACAGCGTAGGTTCAGCATCATCAGAGCCTTCATATTTCCAACAAGCAACGTACATATAGTGCTCGTCATCACGTTTGGCCTCGCCTTCCTCGGTTTGCGACTCTTCACGGAAATGCCCGCCACAACTCTCGTTACGGTTAATGGCATCGTAAGCCATCAGCTCTCCCATCGTAATAAAGTCACGAAGATGGATCGCTTTGTCAAGTTCCACATTGAGACCTTCCTTCTCTCCGGGAATACGCACGTGCTCATAAAACTCTTTGCGCAATGCTTTGAGCTCGACAAGCGCCTCTTTCAAGCCTTCGAGATTACGCGCCATACCTACCTTATTCCATAAGATCGTGTAGAGTTTCTTATGAATATGGTCGACACTCTCATCTCCCTTTACATTATATATACGGTCGATTTCAGCCTGAACAGCTTTCTCAGCCGCTTCAAACTCGGGCAAATCAGTAGAGAAACGAGGCACAGTGATCTGATCGCTCAGGTAATTCTGCATCGTGTAAGGTATCACATAATAGCCGTCTGCAAGGCCTTGCATCAGCGCACTGGCACCTAATCGATTGGCGCCGTGGTCTGAGAAGTTACACTCTCCGAGTGCAAACAGCCCCTTGATGGATGTTTGCAGTTCATAGTCTACCCATATTCCACCCATTGTGTAATGAATTGCGGGATAGATCATCATAGGGTTTTCATAGGGACTTACATTCGTTATCTCCTCGTACATATCAAAAAGGTTGCCATAACGCTGCTCTACTACGTCGCGACCTAATCGTCCGATGGCTTCCGAAAAATCAAGGAACACAGCTAAACCGGTATTGTTTACGCCAAAGCCTTTATCACAACGCTCTTTCGCTGCACGGCTGGCAACATCACGAGGAACGAGGTTTCCGAATGCAGGATAGCGCCGCTCAAGATAGTAGTCACGGTCTTCTTCGGGAATATCTCTACCCTGAAGCGTTCCAGCTCGCAGTTTTTGGGCATCTTCGAGTTTCTTAGGTACCCAAATTCTACCATCATTTCGCAGCGACTCCGACATCAAAGTCAATTTCGATTGCTTATCTCCGTGAACGGGAATGCACGTCGGGTGAATCTGCACAAAGGCTGGATTGGCAAAATAAGCACCCTTACGATAACACTGAATAGCAGCCGTACAGTTGCAGCCCATTGCGTTTGTAGAGAGGAAATAGGCGTTACCATAACCGCCGGTAGCGATACATACAGCGTGTGCAGCGAATCTTTCGAGCTTGCCTGTTACCAAGTTCTTGGCTATAATACCGCGGGCCCTGCCGTCGATAACAACGAGATCTTCCATCTCATAGCGTGTATAGAGTTTTACCGTGCCATTATGCACTTCCTTGCTCAGGGCCGAATACGCACCGAGCAACAACTGTTGACCGGTCTGTCCCTTTGCATAGAACGTACGACTAACCTGCACTCCGCCGAAAGAACGGTTCGCAAGCATACCTCCGTATTCACGAGCGAAAGGCACCCCCTGCGCTACACACTGGTCGATAATCGATGCACTGACCTCTGCCAAACGATAAACGTTAGCCTCACGAGCACGGTAATCGCCTCCTTTAATCGTGTCATAAAACAGTCGATAGACTGCATCACCGTCGTTCTGATAGTTCTTTGCCGCATTGATACCACCTTGTGCAGCAATCGAATGGGCACGACGCGGAGAGTCTTGAATGCAGAAATTAAACACGCGGAATCCCATTTCACCAAGCGAAGCAGCAGCAGATGCCCCCGCCAAACCTGTTCCTACGACGATGACATCAAGTTTGCGCTTGTTCGCGGGATTAACAAGCTTCTGATGAGCTTTATAGTTTGTCCACTTCTCTGACAGTGAACCTTCGGGAATTCTTGAATCTATTTGTGACATAATCGTTATTTTTTACGTAATAAAGGATAAATTATCGACAACAGAGACTGGGTGCACAGCCGAACGCGAAAGCTAAAACGACAACCAAAAAGCCCAACATCAGCAAGGTAGTATAAACTAAACCGATCGTCTTCCAACGGTCGAACCAAACCTTTCCATTGATTCCCAAGGTCTGCATTGCACTCCAAAAGCCATGCGAAAGATGAAACCAAAGGGCTGCTAACCATACAACATAGAGCACGACGTACACCGGATTGCTGAATGTTTCCTGAATATATGCAAAGCCATCAGACGGACTGAAGCGTGTGGGAAGATGCAAAAGTTCGGCAAACATCATATTATACCAAAAGTTAAAGATATGCAACAACAGGCCCAACACAATGATCAAGCCCAGCACAAGCATATTTCTTGACGCCCACTCTACCTTAGGACTCCAGTCGGTAACGGCATAACGCTCCACACCACGTGCCCTACGGTTCTGCGCTGTCAAGATAAATGCATAGACAATGTGAATCACTGTGAGTGCACCCAGGCCCACTGTAGCAACGACGGCATACCAGTTGGCACCCAGAAATTCACAAATCAAATTGTAAGCACTACCCGAAAAGAGTGCCACTACGTTCATCGACATATGAAATGTCAGGAATAAGACAAGCGCAATGCCGGTTACCGACATTATGACTTTCCTACCGATAGATGAATTAATTAACCACATAAATGATTGATTTTTAATTATTTAATTGTTATTTTTTGATTTTTCAACTTCATATCTTTAACATTCTAATACACTTTTTGAGTGAAACAATACCTACTTATAAGTATGTTTCACCCTCGATTTGCTTGCAAAAATACTATATTTTAGTGATTAATCAAAAGTTTTTCACTAAAAATCAAATTAAAATTCTTACTTTTGCGGAAAAAAGAAAGAAGTAAGGATTTAAGTGAGTGGAAAGAGATTGCAAACCGACGGATAAGAATTTCCCAAACAGTTGATAACAAACGAAAAAAGCAGCAACCGAAAAGGGTGTAACACTTAACTTAAAAACTCAAGAACTCAGAAACTTACAGTGTATGCAATTCAAATATGATGTCCTCGTCATCGGGGGCGGACACGCTGGGTGCGAAGCTGCTTCAGCAGCAGCAAAACTTGGTGCCGAGACCAGTCTGATTACGATGGATATGAACAAAATAGCCCAAATGAGTTGTAATCCAGCCGTAGGCGGGATTGCAAAAGGGCAGATTGTACGTGAAATCGATGCCCTTGGTGGACAAATGGGACTGATAACCGATGCCACGGCAATACAGTTTCGGATGCTCAACCGCGGTAAAGGGCCAGCAGTTTGGAGTCCACGTGCCCAGTGCGATCGTGCAAAATTCATTTTAGAATGGCGTAAAAGGCTCGATGAGATCGACCATTTAAGCATTTGGCAAGACCAAGCAGACGAGTTAATCGTTGAAAACGGCGAGGCCGTCGGCGTGCGAACAGTATGGGGTACAGAGCTTCGTGCCAAGAGCATTATCGTTACCGCAGGTACGTTTCTCAACGGATTGATGCACATCGGACGCTATCAGATTCCCGGCGGACGGTGTTCCGAACCCGCAGTTTACCATTTCAGCGAAAGTATCTCACGTCACGGCATTCGCGTTTCACGAATGAAGACAGGCACACCGGTACGCATCGACGCCCGAAGCGTACATTTCGAAGATATGGAAAGACAAGACGGCGAGACCGATTTTCACCGATTCAGTTATATAGGTGAACATCGAACATTGAAGCAATTACCGTGTTGGATCTGTTATACAACCGAAGAATCACACACCGTCCTTCGTCAGGGACTCGCCGATTCACCCCTTTTCAACGGTCAGATACAGAGTGCGGGCCCCAGATATTGCCCTTCCATCGAGACAAAACTCGTTACTTTCCCTGACAAAAACCAACACCTATTATTCTTGGAGCCCGAAGGCGAAGACACAAACGAGATGTATCTCAACGGATTTTCATCGAGTATGCCGATGGAAATACAGCTAAATGCCCTCCATCGAATACCAGCTCTGCGCGAAGCAAAGATTTATCGGGCCGGTTATGCTATCGAATACGATTATTTCGATCCGACACAATTAAAGCAAACATTAGAATCCAAGGTAATAAAAGGCTTGTTCTTGGCTGGCCAAATCAACGGAACTACCGGTTACGAAGAAGCCGGTGGGCAAGGACTTGTAGCCGGAATCAATGCCGCTCTGCACTGTACCGGCAACCAAACATTCACGATGAATCGGGACGAAAGCTACATCGGAGTACTCATCGACGACCTGACAACAAAGGGTGTAGATGAACCTTACAGGATGTTTACATCCCGGGCAGAATATAGAATACTGTTAAGACAAGACGATGCAGACGCCCGACTTACCGAGAGAGCTTATCATTTAGGTTTGGCCGACCGCAATCGCTATGATCAGTGGATACAAAAGAAAGCGGCAATTGCGCGAATTGTAGATTTCTGCAATACCACATCGGTGAAACCAAAAGATATAAACACCAGCTTAGAAGCCATCGGAACCACCCCACTTCACGAAGGTTGCAAAGTAGCTGATCTCATTGCACGCCCACAAATCACACTGAACAACTTGTCGGAAGCCATTCCCGAATTAAAAGCTTTGATAGAATCTGCTCCTGATCGATGTGCAGAAATTGCTGAAGCTGCCGAAATCAAGATGAAGTATAAAGGTTATATCGAGCGCGAAAGACTGATTGCCGACAAGATGCACCGTCTTGAAGACATCAAAATTAAAGATAGATTCGACTACGAAAAACTGCACGAGATTTCCACAGAAGGCCGCCAAAAGCTTGCAAGAATCAATCCGGAGACACTCGCGCAAGCCAGTCGCATCCCCGGAGTATCACCGAGCGACATCAACGTATTACTCGTTTTACTCCACCGATAATCGTTTCACGTGAAACAAAGAACAGCTAAACAAACTCATAAAGTATTGAAAATGAACAACAAACTATTGTTAGACCATCTGAGATGTGTACCAGATTGGCCGAAGAAAGGCGTCAATTTCAGAGACGTTACAACGTTATTCAAGAACCCCGAATGCCTCAAAGAGATTACTGAAGAGATGTATGACTTGTACAAAGATAAGGGTATTACTAAGATTGTTGGCATCGAAAGCCGAGGCTTTGTGATGTCATCGGCTTTGGCATTAAAGCTGAACGCCGGTATCATTCTATGCCGAAAACCTGGCAAATTACCGTGTGAGACAGTGCAAGAAAGCTATGCCAAGGAATACGGAAAAGACACGATTGAGATTCATAAAGACGCAATCGATGAAAACGACATTATTCTTTTACACGACGACTTGCTGGCAACGGGCGGAACAATGAAAGCCGCCTACGACCTCGTTAAGAAGTTTCACCCTAAAAAAGTGTACGCAAACTTCATCATCGAATTGGTAAATGAAGGAATGAACGGACGCGAAGCATTCAACAATGAACTTGAAATCTCAAGCCTCATTAAGATATAAGAGAAGCAAGAGAGATAACGCTCTGAAAATCAGCAGCTTCTAAACCTCTTGCGAAAAGCCGTTAAACGCACTGCAATTAACGGCTTTTCGCAGTGCATTTAACGGTTAAATGCAACGTATTTAACCGTTAATTACAATACAAGAAACAGTTAAACGCAAAACGCTTTCAATAAGTCTAAATTCCGACCAACAACCAAAGTCAAACTAACCATTATCATCCAGCAGATACAACTGTCGTTCCACGTGAAACAAAACGACATAAACGTACTTTAAATAAAAGAGATTACGAATGACGAAAGAAGAAAATGAGAAGCGCCTTTCCTACTTAAAGAGCATCGTTTCGACAATGCCCGAAAAGCCTGGTAGCTATCAGTTTTATGACGATAGCCACACAATTATCTATGTAGGAAAAGCAAAACATTTGAAGCGTCGTGTCGCATCATATTTCCATAAAGAAGTAGACCGATTCAAGACAAAGGTTCTCGTCAGTAAGATTCGGGATATATCTTACACCGTTGTCAATACCGAAGAAGACGCACTTTTATTGGAAAACAGTCTTATTAAGAAGTATAACCCACGTTATAACGTGCTGCTGAAAGACGGAAAGACTTATCCCAGTATCTGTATCACGAACGAAACATTCCCCCGAATACTAAAAACACGCACGATAGACAGACGTTTCGGTACTTACTTCGGCCCTTACAGCAACCTTTCGAGTATGTATGCCATATTGGAACTCATCAACAAACTCTATAAGCCCCGCACCTGCCACCACCCTATCGAACTTGGAGGCATTGTACAAGGAAAATACAAAGCCTGCTTAGAATACCACATTCAAAACTGCGATGCACCGTGTATCAACAAGATTTCTTATAAAGAATACCAGGAAAATATTGCCCAAGCACGGGAGATTCTAAAAGGAAACACACGCAAAGTAAGCCAAATAATCTATGCAATGATGCAGGAGAAAGCCGCCGAATTAAAGTTCGAAGAGGCAGAAGTGTTGAAGAAGAAATACTTATTAATCAACAAATTCTGCGCCAAGAGCGAGGTTGTAAGCCATACAATCGATGATGTCGACGTGTTCACAATCATCAACGACGACAGCCATAAGAACGCTTTCATCAATTATATACACGTTAAAAACGGCACGATCAACCAGAGTTTCACTTTTGAGTATAAGCGAAAACTACACGAAACAGATACCGACCTATTGATTACTGCGGTTACAAATATCCGCGAAAGATTTCAAAGCACGGCCAAAGAGGTTATCGTTCCTTTCGAGATGGAGTGGAAATTGAAAGACGCCGAATTCTTCATTCCTAAACGGGGAGACAAGAAACGCCTTTTAGAACTCTCTGAAATGAATGGTAAGCAATATAAATTCGACCGACTGAAACAGGCAGAAAAGCTCAATCCCGAGCAAAAATCAACGCGTTTAATGAAAGAGTTGCAAGACAAATTGAAGCTGCCCAAACTCCCTTATCAAATAGAATGCTTTGACAACTCGAACATATCAGGCAGTGATGCGGTTGCGGGCTGTATCGTGTTCAAGGCAATGAAGCCATCGAAAAAAGACTACCGAAAATACAATATCAAGACAGTCACGGGCCCAGACGACTATGCTTCAATGCAGGAAGTAGTACGACGACGTTACAAGCGAATGCTGAACGAAAGACAACGGCTGCCAGATCTCATCATCACTGACGGTGGAAAGGGGCAAATGGACGTTGTTCGGCAGGTCGTAGAGGATGAATTGGGAATGAATATACCCATTGCCGGTTTAGCCAAAGACGACCGACACCGCACCAACGAACTGCTTTACGGATGGCCACCGAATGTCATCGGATTGAGCACAAAATCGGAGTTGTTCCACATTCTGTCTCAAATCCAAGACGAAGTTCACCGCTATGCCATCACTTTTCATCGCGATAAACGCAGCAAACGCGCCCTTCACAGCGAGTTGGACGATATCCGCGGCATCGGCCCTAAGAGCAAAGAGGCGCTCATCAAGGCATTAAAGACCGTCCAAAACATTAAAAACACTGATATTCAGAGGCTTACATCAATCATTGGAAAGGTGCGAGCGGAAATCGTATTCACATATTTTCATCCTTAAATTTGGAGCTTTCCACAAATTTAAATACCTTTGTAAAATGAGACTTGTGATACAAAGGGTGAGCCGAGCATCGGTTACTATCAACGGGAAAGTCAAATCATCAATAGAAAAAGGACTGTTGGTGCTCGTGGGAATAGCTCCGAAAGATTCGGCCGAAGACGCGGAATGGTTAGCAAAAAAGACCGCTTCCCTACGCATTTTCGATGATGAACAGGGTGTGATGAACCGTTCCATACAAGATATCGGAGGTGAAATCCTCATTGTAAGTCAGTTTACACTGATGGGCGATTGCCGCAAGGGGAATCGTCCCTCATGGATAAACGCAGCACCACACAGCATTGCCATTCCCCTTTATGAGGCCTTTTGCGAACGACTTTCTGCACTATTGGGCAAGCCGGTAGGTACCGGTGAGTTTGGCGCCAATATGCAAGTGGAACTCGTCAACGATGGACCTGTGACGATAGTGATGGAAAGGCCCCTCCCCATCCCTACCCCGTAGGGAGAAAGTTATTCGCAAATCGAGTAAGAAAGAGGAAGTAGTAAGGAGGTAAGGAGCTTACAGTAAAGGAGTTAGAAGGAAATAATAAAAAGGCAAAGAGCTTATGACAAGCGAGGAAGAAGTATCTCATTAAACACCAAAAGATAATGATGGACATAGAAAAAGACAGTGAATATACACGCAATAAAGGCTCCCTCCCTACGGGGGAGGAACGGAGAGGGGCTCTCGCTGAGGATTGGCGAGCTCCCCTCTCTTTATCATCCGCTCAACGCCTTGTAGATGAATGGATCAAGACTTACGGTGTGCGCTATTTTTCGGAACTGACAAATATGGCATGCTTAACCGAAGAAGTGGGCGAATTGGCACGTATTATGGCCCGCACTTATGGCGATCAGAGCTTTAAAAAGGGTGAGAGTCACGACCTCGGAGACGAAATGGCAGACGTGCTTTGGGTGCTGCTCTGCCTTGCAAACCAGACCGGTGTTGACCTAACCGAAGCCTTTCGGAAAAACCTCGAAAAGAAAACCGCACGCGATAAAACACGACATCACAATAACAATAAATTGAAATAAGTATGGCAATAACACCAAAAATCGAGCCCGCTCATCACCACCATCACCACGATGAGCCACAGAAAAGCAAATATGAACAGGTTCTCGACAAGTATAACACAGACATTAACGACGACGAAATGCGCACGGCCGTGCAGCAAATTATTGCTGAAAAGGTGCACGAAAACGACAATTTAGAGACAAAAAAATTCCTTTTCGGCAGCATTGAACTCACAACGCTCAAGACAACAGACTCTGATGAGAGTGTGATGGCATTCGCCGAGCGTGTCAATCAGTTTGATGCCGCCTATCCAAATCTGCCCCACGTGGCCACGATCTGCGTTTACCCGTGTTTTGCTTCGATTGTAAGCGAGACATTGGAAGTAGACGGTGTGGAGATCGCTTGCGTCTCGGGGAGTTTTCCTTCATCGCAGGCGCTCATCGAAATAAAGATTGCCGAGACGGCATTAGCCGTGAAAGACGGAGCCACGGAGATTGATATCGTGATGCCGGTAGGCAAGTTTCTCAGCGGCGATTACGAAGGCGTGTGCGACGATATCAGCGAGTTGAAGCAGACGTGTGGCACTGCTGCAATGAAGGTTATCCTCGAAACGGGTTGCCTCCGCAATGCTTCAGACATCAAAAAAGCCTCCATTTTATCGATGTATGCAGGTGCCGACTACATCAAAACATCAACAGGCAAGGAGAAAATTGCTGCTACACCCGAGGCCGCTTACGTGATGTGCCAAGCCATCAAGGAGTATTACGACGAGACGGGAATACAGATCGGCTTCAAGCCCGCAGGCGGAATTAACAGTGTGATGGATGCACTCACCTATTACACAATCGTAAAAGAAGTGCTCGGCGACAAATGGTTGACCAATAAGTGGTTCCGTTTGGGCACGAGTCGGTTGGCTAATCTCCTGCTGAGTGAGATCGAAGGAGAAGAGATTAAGTTCTTTTAAAAAGGGGAGAAGTGAAAAGGTGAAAGGGTGGAAAAGTGAAAAGAGATTTCAGCCAATGCCCTTTTGCAATGCAATTAACCGTTAGTTACAGTGCGTTTAACGGTTAGTTATACTGCAATTAACGGTTAATCGCACACCGATTAACGGCTTTTTAGAATACAACTAATGGTTAGTTACAATCTCTTTCCACTTTTCCACCCTTTCACTTTTTCACCTTCCTTCCCCCTTTCAAACGTTTCTGTCAATAATAAAGTCGACATATGCCGTGAGTGCCGACTTGATTCCGGGATCTGAAACGTACGTATCGATAAACGCCATTGCCGATTTTCGATACTCGTTCATCCGCTGTTCGGCATATTCGATACCGCCGTTAGTCTTAGTGAAAGCCACCAAACGGGCGATTTCATCGGTGTTTATCTCACGTGTTTTCACTTTTCGGGCCAGCGACATCATCGTCTCGTCGCCCGCAGAACGCAGTGCATAAATGACAGGAAGCGTCAACTTACCCTCTGCCATATCGTTACCCGTAGGCTTGCCGATGGCCGTCGAGTCGTAATAATCAAATATATCGTCGCGAATTTGGAAGATAATCCCGATGTCGCTACCGAACTTTTCGGCCGCCGCCACATTCTTTTCACTGGTTCCGACAGATAAAGCACCAACGGCAGCACAGGCTTCAAAGAGAGCCGCTGTCTTCTGTTCGATCACTCGGAAATATACTTCCTCGGAGATTTCTTGACTCTGAATGTTCGTCAGTTGCAGTATTTCGCCGTTCGAAAGCGTGCGCCCCAGCTCTGCCAAACGGCGAACGATGACCTCACTGTGCGTGAACGACACATAAAGCAAGGCCGTAGAGAGAATGTAATCGCCCACAAGCACGGCCACCTTGTTATTATATGTCGCATTGACCGAGGCCTGACCGCGCCGCTCACCACTCTCATCCACCACGTCGTCGTGCACCAGGCTGGCCGTGTGAAGCAGTTCCAGCCCCACCGAAGCGTTCTGAGTGGCATCGTTGATAGTGCCGAACGCCTTTGCTGCCAGCAGTATCAGCATCGGCCGCATACGCTTTCCGGCTCGATGACGAATGTGTTCGAGCACTTGCGAAAGCAGTCCGTCGCTGTGCGAAAGCGACGTATCAAAGAGCCGGATAAAGTCGTCGAGCTCCGGTGTTATCGGTTTTTTGATGCGTGACAAATAATCCATTGGTGATCGAAATTTGTCACAAAATTACTGCTTTTATCGCGATTTGTGGCATTTTTTTATTACTTTTACACGGTCAAAGCAAAAGATTTATGGACAGACTCTTCCTTTTAGACGCTTACGCATTAATCTACCGATCTTACTATGCGTTTATTCGCAACCCGCGAATTAATTCAAAAGGCCTCAACACTTCGGCTATAATGGGATTCTGCAACACGCTGAACGAGGTGTTGACAAAGGAAAATCCCACCCACATCGGCGTGGCTTTCGACCACGGATTGACGTTTCGCAACGAGGCATTCCCTGCTTATAAGGCGCAGCGAGAGGCTACTCCCGAAGACATCAAGATTTCAGTGCCCATCATCAAAGATATTCTGGCGGCCTATCGCATACCTATTCTGCAAACAGAAGGCTTCGAAGCCGACGACATTATCGGTACATTGGCCGTGAAAGCAGGTGCCGACGGCATCGAAACTTATATGCTCACGCCTGACAAAGACTATGGACAGCTGGTGAGAGACAATGTTTTTATCTTCCGCCCTATGCACGGCGGAGGTTACGAAACGATGGGAGTAGACGAAGTAAAAACCAAATACGGCATTGCATCTCCGGCTCAGGTAATTGATCTTTTGGCACTGATGGGCGACTCGGCAGACAACTTTCCGGGCTGTCCCGGCATCGGAGAGAAGACGGCTGTCAAGTTAATCGGCGAATTTGGAACTGTCGACGAGCTGCTGAAACATACAGATCAGCTTAAAGGAGCAATGAAAACAAAAGTAGAAGAACACGTAGACGATATTCGAATGTCGAAGTTCCTCGCCACGATTCGCACCGACGTACCCATCGATCTTAACCTCGACGAATTGCAACTTACCGAACCCGACAATGAAAAACTGCGCGAACTGTTTACCGAATTAGAGTTTAAGAGCTTCGCAGATCGCATCTTGAATAAACGTAAAAACAATAAAACGCCTGTTAACGGACAGCTGGATCTGTTCGGCGTAAACACGACCGAGCATGCAGGTGAGCCTGAAAACGAGAGTTTTGAGAGCTTAAAAACAGTCCCGCACGAATACAAACTCGTTGAAGATCAACACGAAATGCAGCGCATTTGTGACTTTTTCAGGACAAAACAGATATTAAGTTTAGACACGGAAACCACTTCTACTAACCCGATTGACGCCGAATTGGTGGGCTTGAGCTTTTCGGTCGAAGAACGAAAGGCCTTTTATGTGCCTGTTCCAAACAACAGTGAAGAGGCTCAAAAGATTGTTAATATCTTCAAACCGCTATATGAAGACCCGTCAATTGTTAAAGTAGGGCAAAACATTAAGTATGATTTAGAGGTGTTGCAACATTATGACGTAGAGCTCAAAGGCCAGCTTTTCGATACGATGATAGCGCATTACCTCATCCAACCGGAACTTCGCCACAATATGGATTATATGGCCGAAGTGTATCTCCGATATCGAACCATCCACATAGACGAACTCATCGGGCCCCGCGGAAAGAATCAACGCAGTATGCGCGAGCTGTCGCCCGAAGCCGTTTATGAATACGCTGCGGAGGATGCCGACATCACTTTGCAACTGAAAAACGTATTGGAACCGAAACTGAAAGAGCTTGGTGTAGAAGAGCTTTTCTATGAAATAGAGATGCCTTTGGTTCCAGTCTTGGCCGAAATGGAGATGAACGGCGTGTGTATAGACACTCAGGCGCTGCGCGAAACATCCGAAACACTCAACCGACGGATGCACGAACTGGAACTCAGAATTTATGAATTGGCCGGCAAAACATTCAACATCGCTTCGCCGAAACAGGTGGGCGATATCCTGTTCGGTGAAATGAAGATCATCGAAAAGGCCAAACGAACGAAGACTGGACAGTATGTCACGAGTGAAGAAGTACTTCAACAACTTCGTGGCAAGCACGAAATCGTGGCCGATATACTTGATCACCGCGGGCTGAAAAAGCTCCTCGGCACTTATGTCGACGCCCTTCCGAAACTCATCAATCCCCGAACAGGCCACATACACACATCTTTTAACCAAACAGTTACGGCCACTGGGCGTCTCTCTTCAAGTGACCCCAACCTGCAAAACATACCTGTTCGCGGCGAGGATGGCAAGGAAATACGCAAGTGTTTCATACCGGACGCGGGCTGCGAGTTCTTTTCCGCCGATTACAGTCAGATCGAATTGCGCGTGATGGCGCATCTGAGCGAGGACGAAAATATGCTCGAAGCCTTTCGCGAAGGCTATGATATTCACGCTGCAACGGCTGCAAAGATCTATCACGAAACGATGGATAGCGTGACACGCGACCAACGGACGAAAGCCAAACGGGCCAATTTCGGCATCATTTACGGCATCACTGTCTTCGGACTTGCAGAGCGTTTGGACATCGATCGGGCAGAAGCCAAACAGTTAATAGACGGTTATTTCGAGACGTATCCGCGTGTGCGCGACTATATGGAGCGGTCGAAAGAGTCGGCTCGAATGTGCGGTTATGCCGAGACTGTTTTCCATCGGCGTCGCTATCTGCCCGACATCAACAGTCACAATGCCACCGTTCGCGGTTTTGCCGAGCGTAATGCCATCAACGCTCCGATACAAGGTAGTGCAGCAGACATCATCAAAGTGGCGATGGTTCGCATCTACCAGCGTTTCAAACGTGAGGGAATCCACTCTAAAATGATTCTTCAAGTGCACGATGAATTGAACTTCAGTGTGCTGCCCGATGAACATTCGCAGGTAGAAAAGATTGTGATGGAAGAGATGCAAGCTGCTTATCCCCTCTCCGTTCCCCTCATTGCAGACGGCGGTTGGGGCAAGAACTGGTTGGAAGCGCATTGAATATAAATGGCAAATAGACAATGGAAGAGCAAAATAATATCACCATTTATAAAACTAAAGATGGCAAATCTTCTATCGCTCTTTATGCAAAAGATGGCAATGTTTGTCTGAATCAACAGCAAATTGCACAACTTTTTGCCACCTCAAAGCAAACAATCAGCTATCACATAGTTAATATTCTGAAAGACAAAGAGTTGAAAGAAGAATCAGTTGTCAAGTATTTTTTGACAACTGCAGATGATAACAAGCAATATAAAATCATTTACTACTCCTTGGAAATGATATTAGCCATCGGGTATCGAGTACGAGGAATACGTGGAATTCAATTTCGCTAATGGGCAACACAGCATCTCTCGGAATACCTAATAAAAGGTTTCACGATGGATGATGAGCGCTTAAAGAATCCCAATGGATATCCCGATTACTTCGATGAACTGTTAGAACACATCCGAGATATTAAAGCTTCGAAAAAAAGATTCTATCAAAAACTACGGGATTTATTCAAATTGAGTTCAGATTACGACACATATCAAAAGGCAACTCAGATGTTCTTTGCTGAAACTCAGAATAAATTGTTATATGCAGTTACCCATCATACAGCAACAGAACTTATCGCATCACATGCCAATTCATCAAAACCCAATATGGGATTGACTTCTTGGAAGGGAACTATCGTACGTCTTCAAGACATTATGATAGCTAAAAATTATTTGGGAAAAGACGAAATTGACACGCTGAATCGACTCGTGACAATCTTCCTTGAAACAGCAGAACTAAGAATAAAAGAGCGAAAGAGTTTAACGTTAGATTATTGGCGAAATAATGTCAACAACTTACTTAATTTCCAAAATATGGATATCCTATCAGGAAAAGGAACCATATCAAACAACCAAATGGAACTTTTCGTAAAAAAAGTATATGAAAAATTCGATCAAAAAAGAAAAGAAAGCGAAGCAAAAGAAGCTGATCTTGATGAATTGAAAGCATTAGAAGACTTAGAAAAAAGAATTAAAAAGCGAAATAATAATTAGTTTGCCAGTTCCTGAGATGTTCGATTTCACGAACAAAAAACAGACAACCTCATACTCAGTAACCATCCACACCTTACACGGACGATAACGATTCTATTCCTACTAATTCTTCTCTGTCAATTCACAAATCATTTTCAATGATGCAAGAAGTATCTAACCGCTACTCAGAAAGCGTTACTTACCCGCCGTTTAACGGTTAGTTGTACTGCAATTAACGGTTAATCGCACAGTTAAGTAACGGTTAATCGCACACCGTTTAATGCTTAAATACACATCCATTAAATATCAATTGCTCCACCAATAGATATTTATTTGATAATCAATAATTTGCAGCGGTAGTCTTTTTTGCGTTCATCCGCGTAGCGGATGATACAGAGTCATTCACGCTCTGTATTTACGTGGGAATCAACCAAATACAATCCGTTTTGTGAGGAGCGACTCATCATAAAACGGATTATAGCTTTTCGAAAGATAATTAACCATTAGCCGGAATATGACTCGTATATATATGATTTTCGATGATATAATAGGTGTAGCCTGATTTTAGCTTTGGACTGTTTCGGCAGGACCTTTTCACCCTTTCACTTTCTCACTTTTTCACCTTTAAAAATATTCTTGTGGCGTTCAATACGGCTAAAAGGGCGACGCCACTGTCGGCAAATACGGCCTCCCATAGTGTGGCAACGCCTAATAAGCCGAGACACATCACGAGGAGTTTGATGCCGATGGCCAAGGCGATATTCTGATAAACGATGGTGCGGGTGCGGCGACTCAGACGGAGCGCTTCAGCTACTTTCGACGGTTCATCAGTTTGAATGATTATGTCGGCGGTCTCAATCGCAACGTCAGAACCCATTGCGCCCATCGCCATTCCTACACTGCTGAGAGCCAAAACAGGTGCATCGTTGATGCCGTCACCAACAAATGCCACCGTCATTCCGCGCTGTTCCAACTGTTCGATGTAGTTGACCTTATCCTGTGGAAGCAAATTGCCTTGGCCGTTATCAATGCCGAGAGCGGCTGAAACCTCGTCGACCATAGCCTGACGGTCGCCCGAAAGGATATCGATTCGTTTCACGCCTGCTTCACGCAAAGCATCGACGGCTGCACGGGCATCGGCTTTCGGCATATCGGCCAACTCAATATGCCCTCGAAACTCGCCGTTGCAAGCACAGAGAATAACCGTCCCCGAGAGGCCGTTCACAGTTGTGGGATATGCCACTTGGTGTTTGTCGAGCAGCCGTTGGGTACCGATAAGCCATGCTTTGCCGTCGACCGTTCCCTCGATACCGTGTCCGGCAATGTCTTTTATCGTGGCCCGGCGATCCGAATGGCGCCCATTCACGATGGCTTTGGCAATGGGATGATTGCTGTTTTGTTCGATGGCGACGATCGATTGCAAGTCGTCGTCAGTTAATCCGACCGTCTTCTGCAAAGTGAATGCGCCCGAAGTGAGTGTCCCGGTCTTGTCGAACACGACAGTATCTACGCGTGTCATTGCATCGAGATAGTTGCCTCCTTTGAACAAAATACCGCGTTTGGAACCTGCGCCGATGCCTCCGAAATAGGTCAGCGGTATGCTGATGACCAATGCGCAGGGGCAAGAGATGACCAGAAAGACTAATGCCCGGCGGAACCATTCGCTGAAAACGTAATGAAAACCGCCGTCAATCGTGGTGTAAATCCACGGTAACAGCACGGTGAGAACAGCCAAGGCGATGACTGTCGGTGTGTAAACGTGGGCGAATTTGCGGATGAATAATTCGGTGGGCGATTTGCGTTCGGCTGCCTCTTCCACCATTTTCAGGATACGCGAAATGGCCGATTCGCTTGCGGGTCGCAGTACGCAGAGTTGCACCACACGGTCGGTGGGAATCATTCCGGCCAATACTTCTGCTCCGGATGTAATGTTTCGGGGGGCCGATTCGCCCGTGAGAGCAGCGGTGTTGAAGGCAGCTGAAGCCTCACTCCAGCCCTCTCCTAAGGGAGAGGGGGCGCATAGCGTTCCGTCTAACGGCACTCGTTCGCCTGCTCTTACTTCTATAATGTCGCCCACTTTCACGTCATCGGGATCGGTTTCGACAGTGGTTGCACCGATGTTTGGGCTTTCTTCGGCAATAGGAAGATGGTTCGTCACGCGGCGCACTTTCGTCGGGCGCAGTTTAATTAGTGCCTCGATATTGTCTCGTGCGCGGTCGACCGCCCGATCCTGAAAGGCTTCGCCGATGCAGTAAAGCAGCATTACGGCTACGGCTTCGGGGTACTCACCGATGGCAAAGGCGCCTATTGTGGCTATGGTCATCAGCATAAACTCGCTGAAAATATCGCCTTTTACGGCCCATTCCCACGCCTCGCGGACGACGGGTAAGGCCACAAAGGCGTAGGCTACACCATAAAATACCAACCGTGTGGGCGTATTTTGAAACCACGTAGCATCCCATTCTTGCAGTAATAGGCCTGTAATAAGCATTGCGGCTGCCGTTATAATCTTTCCAACAGGTAGTTTTTCTTCTCCGTGATCGTGTTCCATTATTTTATCTTTTGATTGTTTTCTGCCTGCAAAGGTAAAACAATTCGGGTGCAACTCGGTTGCAATATAATACCGACGAACGGCAGAAGGTTTTTTCGTCGGAACTTATATGCTTCTGCTGTCGTAAATAATTGGTTATTAAGAAGATACAAACTCGATTGCGATTAGCCGTTAAATGCCGTGCAATTAACGGTTAAACGCACGGTGAATAACGGTTAATTGCACGACAAGTAACGGTTAATTGGAAACGGCTTTATTATAAGTAAGACATAGCCTCACCCTTTTCCCCGTGATGTCTTTTCACTTTAAAGTGATCGAAACCTTTACCGTAAACGCCCATTACGGCGCTTTGCGTGACGAAAGCGTTGGGGTCTATGTCGTCGATCATTCGATAAAGAAGGCCTGCTTCGCGCTGTTTGGTGACCACGATCAGTACTTTCAGGTTGTTGCCCGAGTAGTAACCGTGGGCGTCTATAACCGTACATCCGCGATGAGGAGGGTCTGCTGTGATGCGCTCGCATATCTCATCGTAACGCTCGGAGATAATAAGAAACTGCACAGAACGGCGTCCTGAGTTGACGACTTGGTCTAAAACGAAAGCCGTAATGATGAGTACGACATAACCATAGATGACTTGTTCCCAACTGTGCAGTGCTACATAGCTGAACGTTACGATGATCATATCGCAGAGAAGAACCACTCGTCCGAGCGAGATGTCACGATATTTGTTGACGATTGCGGCCACAATGTCCGAGCCTCCGGTGCTTCCGTTGAACGAGAGTCCGTATCCGATGCCCACTCCGCAGAATACTGCACCGATGATACTGGCCATAAATGGTTGGTCGGTCAGTATCGTGGGGTGAGGGAAAAGATTGCGAAACGCGGCCACGAACATCGTGAGCAACACCACGCCATAAATCGTTTTGATGCAGAATTTAAGGCCTAACACCCTTAAAGCGATGATCAACAGTACTGCGTTTACTGAGAAAAAGGTAACCTGAACAGGCACCTTTGCACCCCAGAACAGAATCGAAGAGAGTCCTGCTACACCGCCGGTGCTGATGTTGTTAGGCAAAAGAAAGATGGTCCAACCAATGCAATAGGAAAGCATTCCGATGGCAATCATCACATAATCCATTATTTCTCGATAGAGCGCTTTGCGTGTGATATGTTTCATCTTATTGTCTAAAATGGTTTTTGTCGATACAAAGGTAGATGAACTTTGCAACATTTCAAAATATAAACAGTGAAAAATTGAGACACTCAAGTCGGCGATTTATCAGGGAATTTCGCTATCTTTGCAGTCCAAAGGAATGCCAAACAGAACAATGAACGACGACTTCGATATCAGAGATGAACGTATTTCGCCGGCCGAACGCGACTTCGAGAACGCACTGAGACCGCCTAAATTCGCCGACTTCAGCGGTCAGACGAAAGTGGTGGAGAATTTAGAGGTGTTCGTAGAAGCTGCTAAATACCGCGGCGAACCGCTCGATCACACACTCCTTCACGGGCCGCCGGGCTTGGGAAAGACTACACTGAGCAATATCATTGCCAATGAATTGGGTGTGGGATTCAAGTTAACGAGCGGTCCGGTGCTTGATAAGCCGGGCGATTTAGCGGGTATTCTCACCTCGCTTGATGCTAACGACGTGCTGTTTATCGATGAAATCCATCGTCTTTCGCCTGTTGTCGAAGAGTATCTTTACTCTGCAATGGAAGACTTTCGCATTGATATAATGATCGATAAGGGACCTTCGGCACGGTCGATACAAATTGATCTCAATCCGTTTACGCTCATTGGAGCCACCACTCGCAGCGGTTTGCTCACGGCTCCGTTGCGTGCCCGTTTCGGCATTAACTTGCATTTGGAATATTACGAGCCCGAAGTACTGGCGCGAATCATTAAGCGTTCGGCTTCGATTCTGAATGTTCCGATAGACAATGAGGCTGCTATTGAACTCGCACGACGCTCTCGCGGTACGCCCCGAATTGCCAATGCGTTGCTCCGCAGAGTGCGAGACTTTGCACAAGTAAAGGGCGATGGGCGTATCGATACAACCATATCGCGTCTCTCTCTCACGGCTTTGAATATCGATCAGTATGGTTTAGATGAGATAGATAATAAGATTCTGCTCACGATTATCGATAAATTTAAAGGCGGTCCGGTGGGAGTCTCGACCATTGCGACAGCTATCGGCGAAGACAGCGGTACTGTGGAAGAGGTTTATGAGCCGTTCCTCATTATGGAGGGATTCATCAAACGAACGCCCCGCGGCCGTGTGGCAACCGAGCTTGCGTATCAACATTTCGGCCGAAATATATTTAACAGCACCGCGAGACATCCTGGATTGTTTGACGAATAAAAATATGAAGACAGGCCTTTTTATAGGAAGTTTTGACCCGTTCACTATTGGGCACGATGCCGTTGTGCGTCGGGCGTTGCCGTTGTTCGATCGAATTGTCATTGGAGTAGGGGTCAATGAGCGTAAGAAATATATGTACAGCCCTGACGTAAGGGTGAAAAGCATTGCCGAACTCTATGCCGCCGAGTCTCGAATAGAGGTCAAAGCCTATAACGATTTGGCTGTGGAGTTTGCACATCGAGAGGGTGCTTGGTTCATCATTAAAGGTGTCCGGAGCATCAAAGACTTTGAATACGAGCGTGAACAAGCCGATATCAATCGGCAGATCGGCGGTATAGACACCATCCTTTTCTATGCAGAACCGAAGATGGAAAGTATCAGCTCGACAATGATTCGTGAACTGATACACTTCGGAAAAGATGTAAGTGAATTCTTACCAATGAAGAAATGATTACATATAACAGTGAAAACATCAAAATGCCGAGGCTGAAACGGCGCGAGACTTCGGTTTGGATAGAGACCGTTGCAGCTACTTACGACCGTCGGATAGGTGAAATCGGCTATATGTTTGTAGACGATGAGAAGATACTTGAAATCAATCGGGAGTATCTCGGACACGATTATTATACCGATATCATTACTTTTGATTATGATGAAAGAGATGTTCTCAATGGTGATATCGTGATAAGTGTCGACACGGTGCGCAGCAATGCCGAGCAGTTCGGCAAGTCGTTCGACGACGAGTTGCACCGGGTCATCATCCACGGCATTCTTCATCTCTGCGGCATTAACGATAAAGGTCCCGGCGAACGTGAGCTGATGGAAGCCGCAGAAGACAGAGCACTCACACTGCTTAAGCTGCTTTCGGACAAACAATAGATGTTCAGTGGTCTGCCGATGAATTCAACTGAAAGTTTATTTCTTCATTAGGAAGGCATCAGCATCATTGAGAACAGGGAACTCCTGACGGAATTTCACCAACGCGGTCATATCCAATTGTGCCGTAGCTTCGCATTCGCGGTTAGCCTCACAGGCTGCAAGGGTATTGCCATAAGGGTCGAGAATGACGGATGCTCCGCAATATTCGCACTGTGGATCACGCCCCACGCGGTTGACTCCCACCACAAAGCACTGATTCTCTATGGCTCGGGCACGCAGCAATGTACGCCACGCAGCAATGCGAGATGTAGGCCAATTGGCCACGTACAGAATGCAATCGTAGTCTTTCTGATTACGACTCCACACAGGAAAACGCAAGTCATAACACACCTCCAATAAGAATCTGATACCTCGAAAAGCAACAATCACGCGCTCATTACCACGTGTAAAGCATTTATCTTCACCGCTGTACGTGAAGAGATGACGCTTGTCGTAAGTGTCGACGCACCCGTTCGGCTGTACGAAATAGAATCGGTTGTAAAATCTTCCGTCATCATTTACGGCCACAGAACCTGCTATCGCTGCTTTGCATTGGGCTGCTTTGCATTTCATCCAGTGCAGAGTCTCACCATCATTCGGCTCTGCAAGTCCGTCAGGTTGCATCGCAAAGCCCGTCGAAAACATCTCGGGCAATACATAGAGATCAGCTCCTTGTTGCCTGTCGATAGCTTCGTCTGCCGCCCGAATATTGCTTGCGGGATCGGCCCAAATGATATCTCGTTGCAGTATCGATACTCTCATAGCTGCCCAGCTTCTACCATTAGCACCACACGTTCAGTCAAACGGTCGACGCCGTTGGGGTCATACTGCTTTTTAAGACTGGCTCCGAACATCCACGCAAAGGCCTGATAAAAGCCTGCACGCACCGGACCGAGAATGGCTTGGATAAGATTATACGACGTGGAATTGCATTCACGGTAAACCAATTTGATGAGAAGTTTACCCTGTGAATAAGTCAGTTTTTTCATTCTCGGCGTATATTCCTGTTTAATACTCTGCTCTACCTTTTTGAGATGCGCATCCCGTGCCTTTTTATTCGGCAACGTTTGAAGATACTCATAGGTTTCAAGTATAATTGCGTTGCACTCCTTTGCGATGGGCAACACCTTTTTCACGTTATACACCAAACGGTTGAACGCCTGCTGCTGATACGCATCTTTGAACACGATTGGCGGATAAACGTAAACGTTATTCAGTTCGACATACTGAATACTGTCACCTCTCAGCAGCACTTTTCCCACTTTTACCATCGGCACGAACGTGGGATTATCCATATCAACGGCCCTATCTTCGGGGTTAATATAGCCCGGTCGGTCGTTCTGTGCTTGTATTTGCAAAGAGCAGAACACCGCAATCGCTGTGAGTATCGTCGTCTTCCACCTCATCGTTTGCAAATTTACGGATATTTTCTTATACTAAGTCACATCTTTATTGATATTTATAGAATTAAAATTCTTCAATAAATAATTGTCCATTTAACTCTTAATCAGAAAAACGATACAATGTGGATAAAATAAAAAGTAGATAAGTGGATGGGTGAAAAGATTCGGACGGAAAAATGGAAAGACACAAGATAATGAGTACGTAATAATCATTGAATTTCCTGCTTTTCCCTTTCTGGAAATGGTTAAATATAACCCTCTTTTTCATTAACCGTTAATCACCGTGCGAAAGACCGTCAAACGTCGTGCAACTAATCGTTGATCGCAAGGGGAGTAACGAAAACTCATAAATCGTTAAATACTAAGGGATTTTGCAAACGGTCTCATTTTTTATGACTATCTTTGCCGAATGAAGATACGAATCATCAATAACGGGCATCAGCCTTTGCCCGTTTATGCTACCGAAAAGAGTGCAGGGATGGACCTTCGGGCCAACATCAACGAGCCCATTGTACTGCATCCGATGGAGCGACGACTGATTAACACGGGGTTGCACATCGCTCTTCCCGACGGATTTGAGGCCCAAGTACGTCCCCGCAGCGGCCTGGCGCTGAAGCACGGAGTAACCGTTCTCAACTCGCCGGGTACAATCGACGCCGATTATCGCGGTGAAATAATGGTGCTTTTGATTAATCTTTCGCAACAAGACTTCGTTATTCGCGACGGAGAACGTATTGCCCAGCTCGTGGTTGCACGTTACGAGGGAGCACAGTGGGTAGAAGTAGAATGCTTAGACGAGACCGAACGCGGCACAGGAGGCTACGGGCATACGGGTGTGAAATAAACAAATGAAATTCACGTTACGACATATCGCGCTCTGCGTTGTGGTGGCCCTATTGTTGACCACAGCTCTTTTATCAGCCACTGCACACCAAGCGGCAGAGCAACAAACCGCTTTTTCGCCTGCCGGCAGGCCCTTTTCAAGCGATAACTCACACGCGCAGAATTCTCAACGCACAATTCCTAATTCTCAATTCTCACTTTCTTCGCAAGACAGCATACGCTATAACTACTTCTTTCTTGAAGCCGTTCGGCAGCAGAATGCTGGTCATTATGCCGCCGCTTTCGACCTATTGAGCCATGCCTTGGCCATCAATCCAAGGGCAGCCGAAGCATATTTCGCTCGCGCAACATACTTTTCGGAATTGCAACAAGACTCTTTAGCCTTGGTCGATATTGCCGAAGCAGCTCGCCTGAATCCTGCAAATGACACGTATATGGAGCGTCTTGCCATCGCGTATATCAATCGACAAGATTTCGATAAGGCCATCGCGACCTATGAAGAATTGGCCCAACGCGATCGCACGCGCAGTGATATTCTCAATATTTTGGTGCAACTCTACGAACGACAGAAAGATTATCAGAAGATGATTCGCGCCATCGACCGCATTGAAGAGAACGAAGGCAGCAGTGAAGAGATCACGCTTTACAAGATGCGTGTTTATGATTTGATGGGCGATAAGAAGTCGGCTTACCGTGCGTTGAAGGCTCTTTCGGACAAGCATCCCAGTGATTTGACTTATCGAGTGATGCTGGGCAACTGGCTGATGCAACACGATCGGTCTCGGGAAGCATTCAAGATATTCAGTGCTGCACAGCGAGAAGACCCTGATAATACAGCTGTCGAAAGTTCGCTTTACGATTATTACAAGGCCACGGGACAAGATTCGGTGGCGCAATCATTGATGGAACGGATGCTGATCAGCCCGAAGACAGATACGAAAAGTCGTATCTCGATGCTCCAACAAGTGATTCGTGAGAACGAAGAACACCGTGATGACAGCACGAAAATCATCTCTTTATTGCATCGGATGATGCAAGCTAACCCCAAAAGTAGCGAGATTGCCGAGGTGAATGCCGCTTATGCTACGCTGAAAAAGCTGCCGCAAGACACGATTAGCCGTGCTTTGTTGCACGTTTTACACTTAGCGCCCGATAATGCAGGTGCCCGTCTCCAACTCATTCAGGCCGAGTGGCCTACGAAAAACTGGGATCGGATTATCGAATTGGCATCTCCCGCCCTGCAATATAATCCCGAAGAAATGGCGTTTTACTATTTTATGGGATTGGCTTACTATCAAAAGGACGAGCGAGACAAGGCACTTGAGATGTTCAGAAAGGGTGTGAGCGAGATCAACTCACAAAGCAATGCTGACATTGTATCCGATTTTTACGCGATGATGGGCGACATTCTATATCAAAAGGGATGGTCGGCCGAGGCCTTTGCAGCTTATGACAGCTGTTTGGTTTGGCGTGAAAACAATATCGAATGTTTGAATAAC
Organism: Hoylesella pleuritidis; assembly: GCF_963541955.1. Classification (NCBI taxonomy): domain Bacteria; kingdom Pseudomonadati; phylum Bacteroidota; class Bacteroidia; order Bacteroidales; family Prevotellaceae; genus Hoylesella; species Hoylesella pleuritidis. The sequence goes on from NZ_CAUTUT010000002.1 coordinate 142,635, forward strand.
TATGCCTATTATTTAAGCGAACGGGGTGAGAATCTGCACAAAGCGGAACAAATGAGCTACCGAACCGTCAAGGCAGAACCTAAAAATGCAACCTTTCTTGACACTTATGCGTGGATTCTCTTTATGCAAGGACGCTACGCAGAAGCGCAGATTTATATTGAGCAAGCTGTCGTCTGTGACACCGCTTCGGTGCAAAACGCAACGATATTCGAGCACGCCGGCGACATCTACGCACGTAACAACAATATCGGGAAAGCCTTAGAATATTGGCAAAAGGCGCTTAAAACCGGCAGCAAAAGTGTTTTATTACCCCGTAAAATCAAGTTAAAGAAATATCTCAAAGCGTGAGTCGGACAGTCGACTTACCATTCAAGACTAAACGAAATAAGATGAATCGAATAACCCTTAACGTTCTCTCCGCCGGCGTTTTGCTGCTCCTTGCATCGTGCGGAGCCAAAAGAGCCGTCGTAAACGACGCGCATCGGGCACAGACACAGGCCCAAGCGTCGGCCGATCGATCAGCAATGAGCAAGTTGGCAGCCGTTCAACGCATCTATGATAACCAAGTTTACGCACCGAATATCACCGGATCGATGTCTTTCAACATACAAGGCGGAGATAAAGACATCACTGTTCCCGGTTCGGTTCACTTGCGTAAGGATGAAGTAATACGGTTGCAACTATTCATTCCGATTATCGGCAGCGAGGTGGGAAGATTGGAGTTTACACCCGATTACGTGTTGCTCATCGACCGGATTCATAAGGAATACATTCGGGCCGACTATTCGCAGCTCGACTTTCTGCGTGCTAACGGACTGAATTTTTACAGTCTTCAAGCGCTATTTTGGAATCAATTGCTCTTGCCCGGAGCCAAAAGCGTGGGTGAGGAAGACCTCAAACGCTTCGACGTCGACCTCGATGCGGCCGGTACTTCGCTGCCCGTGACGCTGCAAAAAGGTCTGATGCGCTACCGGTGGGACACCGATCGTGGGACAGGGCGCATTACTCGTGCCACCGTTCATTATGCTTCGGCAGCACACGGCACGTCTGATCTCACGTGGAATTACAGCGACTTTCGCAGCGTTGGGGTAAAGATGTTCCCCGCAAAGCAGTCGTTCCGCTTCACCACTACAGCCACCAAGCAGCGCCATACGGTGCAAGTGGCTATCGAAATGAATGATGTCAAGACCGACAGTAACTGGGAATCGCGCTCCAAAGTGTCTGAAAAGTATAAGCGTGTAGAGGCTCAAGACCTGCTCGGTAAAATCTTAAATATGTAAATGAAACGCATTGTCATTTTATATTTAGCCGTTTTTTGCGTCCTCGGTTCAGGTGCGCAGCAGCGTCGCTCCGCACAAAAGGCGCAGCCGAAAACTACGAAGGTAGTCAAGAAGAAACCTGCAACAAAGGGCAAGAAAGCACCGGCTGTTAAGGCAAAACGCCCTTCGAGCACTGCGGCGGCATACGCTTCGGTGCGTAAATTGCAGTCACAACGGGCCGAAATACAGAAGAAAATTAAGCAGCAAGAACGTGCCCTGCGCGCCAATCAGGCTGATGTCAAGCAGCGATTGCAGAACTTAATGGTCATCAACAGCGAGATAGACGAGCGCCAAAAGTCGATCGATGGCATTCAGAAAGACATCCATCAGATCGATGGTAACATCGGAATCCTCAAATCGCAGCTGCAAACCTTAGAGCAGCAGTTGACCGATCGCAAAACCAAATATATCCAATCGATGCGCTATATGGCCCGTCACCGCTCCGTTCAGGATAAGATGATGTTCGTATTTTCGGCTAAAAACTTCACGGAGATGTATCGCCGGCTTCGCTTTGTGCGCGAATATGCGGCATTCCAACGGGCTCAAGGCGAGATTGTCAAGGCCAAACAGCTGCAAGTAAATGATAAACACAAGCAGTTGGAGACCGTCAAAGGCTATAAGAACAACCTGCTCTACAAAGATAAACGCGAGCACGCCGCCCTACAAACGAAGCAAGATGAGCAGAAGAAAGTGGTGCAGAACCTGCAAAACCAACAGCGAACCATTCAGGCGATTATTGCTGAACAGCGCAAGAAAGACGCTGCACTGAATGCCATTATCGACCGAATGGTGGCCGAAGAGGTTGCAAAAGCCCGGGCACGAGCCGCTGCCGAGGCCAAACGAAAGGCCGAAGCAGCTGAGGCTGCACGGCGTCGCGCACAGGAGTTAGCTCGTAAAAAGGCAGCAGCCGAGGCTGCCGCACGTGAGAATCAGCGCCGAATTGCCGAGGCAAAGGCCCGTGAAGCACAGCTGAAAGCAGAAGCCCGAGCAGCAGCTCAGGCTGAAGAGAACGCTCAGAAAGCCCGACTCGCAGCCGCGGAAAAGGCTAAAAAAGAGGCAGCCGATAATGAAGCGCGGGCCGCCGCAGAGCGAAAAGCACGCACGGAATTGGCTGCTCGTGAGGCCGAAGCGGCCCGATTGGCTGCCGAACGCAAGGCAATGGCCGAGCAAGAACGTAACAACAGGGCTATAGCAGAGGCTAAAAAGAATGCGGAAGAGGCTCGCCGGCTCAGTACTGTGGATCGAATGATGTCCGGCGGATTTGAAGCTAATAAAGGAAGACTGCCTATGCCCATTACAGGAAGCTATCGGGTGGTAAGCCATTTCGGGCAATACAACGTGGAAGGATTGAAAAATGTAACGCTCGATAACAAAGGAATCAACATCTTGGGACAGCCGGGCTGTATGGCACGAAGCATCTACGACGGCGAAGTAAGCGGCATTTATGGCTACAGCGGCACGTATGTCGTGATGGTTCGGCACGGTGCTTACATTTCCGTTTACTGCAATTTGAAGTCGGTAAGTGTATCGAAAGGGCAGCGGGTAAGCACTCGTCAGAGTCTCGGAGCTGTCGGAACGGACAACATCTTACAGTTCCAGCTTCGTCGGGAAGCCGCTAAACTCAACCCCGAAGTATGGTTGGGGCGGTGAATTGAACCATTGGTGTCTCTTTAAATGAGACACGAACGGAAGAACAAAAGAACATAAATGGAAAGGGATTTGTATATACTTGATTTACAGTTATATACAAATCCCTTTTTAATTAACGGTTACTTGTCGTGTAATTGACCGTTAAACGCACATCGTTTAACGGCTTTTTGCGTTCTGTTTAACGGTTAGTTGTATGGTAATTAACCGTTAATTGCATTACGTGTTGTATCTTATTGTTTTTCAATGATATACAAATTATATTTCTCGTATATCCTTTTGCACTTTTGTCTAACTCCTCAACAGCAATCGGAGCGGTGTATGTGCCCCGACAAAAGGAAAGGGAGGCCTTTCCATTGAATGTCGATCAAAGAATGAGCAATTGTCAATTATTAATTGAATACAGCTCCCCATCCCTCTAACTTAGGGGATTCAGAGGGGAGATTAGTCGTCAATCGACAATTATCAAGCGATTTTTCTCTTTCTAAATGGGGGTCAGCGTCGCTCTTTGAAGATGACATTGTTAGCGCCGCTGGTGATCTTCAAGGCTTCGGGATGCTCTTCGATGAAACTGTCTATGTGGCGAATGCGCTTCTCTTCCAATATCTCATCGACAGCGATCAAGATGCCGGTCTCTTCTACTTCACCGAATCCGTAGTTGATGGCAGTGCCGAACAGCTTCATTGTTGGGCTGAGATTCATATACGCATTGACCAAAGGCGGGATGTTATAACCTAATTGTCGAATCTCGTGATTAAGTATCTTATAGTCTTCTCGGAAGTCATCTTTGCAGAAAAGAGCCTCTAATTCCTTGATGTCTGTCTCTATTTTGAGCGGTTTCATCGGTACAATGAGATTGTCTTTGTCATCGAAATGCTTTTTAAGAAAATAGAGAATCATATCCCGTCCACGGCGAATGTAGGACGGATACATCGTCATTTTGCCGAAGAAATACCTCAAATGAGGATTAAGAACGGTTAAAGCACCGAGTCCATCCCATAGGTTATCGAGGGCGAAAATACTTTTAGTATTGACCCGAACATTCTGATATTCGAGCGAAACAAACGACCGTCCTAACTCGACTGTATACGGAAGGTAATCGCGGATGAACTTATCCGAGAAACGAAACATATGACTTGTGGCCAGTCTTGGCTGTTTTTCGTTGTCCAATTCGCAGTCGGTGCCATTGAGATAACGATATCCTCCGATGATCTCTTGTGCCTCAGGGTTCCACACAATGAGCTGTTTGTAACAGTTCTTACACGTGTCAAACTCATCGAGATCAAGTGATTTGCCCGTTCCTCCGCCTGCTGCACGGAAGGCAATCTCACGTAATCGGCCGATCTCTCGCAGTACATTGGGTGCTGTGTGAGCCGTGATGACATAGATTTCGTTATGACTTTTGTTCGTCATCCGGAGCTGCTTGTCGGATGTCAGTTCCTCTCTGAGCAGCCGTTTGTCGACCGGTTGGATAATGTCTTCTTCCATTTTATTCGAGTTCATATACTTTGTCTTCCACGATTTTAGCCCATTCCATCGGTGTTTTTGTATTGTCAAAGGTTTTCCAAGAGATGGGTCTGCCTATCGAAACACGAAAAGTCTTGTGCACGTTTTTATACATTTCATCGACTAAAAACAGCATAGCGATGTTGAATTTGATGTGAAGTGCCTTGCAGATATTGGCCAGTCGATAGAAAAAAGGCGAGTTCTGACCGCCGAAATGTATCGGAATGACGTCGCGATGTGTCTCTATACTCTTGGTGATGAATGTCTTTCGCCACGGCAAGTCGTGAATTCGGCTGCCCTGTTTGCGGCTGCACAGCCCTGCGGGAAACATCAAAATGTGGTTCTCACTGTGGAATCCCGCCTCGACCATAGCAGGAAAACTGCGGCTCTGTAAGCCCGTCTTGTTGATGGGTATGCATAAAGGAGCTAGCCCGGGCAAGTTCATCAACAGATCATTAACCAGATATCGGAAGCGACCGTCATATTGTCGGCCGATGATTGAGCCCAAAGCTACACCGTCGATACCGCCAAGAGGATGATTAGAAACAAATGTATAAAGTCTGCCATCAGCCTTATCGGGAAGATTTTCACGGCCGTTGACTTCGAGTGTCATATCGAGATAGCGCACACAAGCATCGAGCCACTCTACACCTTGCTTCTCACGGTTCTTCCAAAGGAAGTCATTCACCTCTTTCTGATGTACGATCCGCTTGAGCCAAGACACCAACACGTCGGGCACAAACTTGGCTTTGTCCCCCATTTTGTCTTTTAGAATGTCATCGATGTCTATGGTTTTCTCTGTCAGTCTGCCCATTTGGGAAAGAGTATTAATGCATTGCAAAAATACAATAACTTTTCCTTATACACCGTTTTTTTGTCAAAAAACTTTTCTTTTTCCACATTTTAGAGTGAAGAAGATGCCTGTTTGGAAAAGAAATCGTATATTTGCACAACCTATCAAACCATCTGAAAGCCAATGAAAAGACTGCTCCTGTTTATCGCTATCGCATTATTCACATTATGTTCTGCCGCACAACAGCCGCAGGAATGGATGAAATATTACGACCGATTGGGTGATATCGATGACGTAGAGTCGATTGCTTGGGAATCGACTTACGACATCCTGTGCGATCTGGCAGCCCATCCCGTTCCGCTGAATACGGCTACCCGACAAGATTTAGAGCAAATTCCGTTTCTCACGGCCACGCAAATCGAGGAACTTTGTACCTATCTTTATCAATACGGCGGGATGAAATCGTGGGGTGAATTGGCGCTTATCGAATCTTTGGACGAACCTCGCCGCAAATTACTTCCTTATTTCCTGACGCTCGATTCAGGCAAAGACAAAACCTTTCCGAGCCTCTGTAACATTGCGAAATACGGTCACAGCGAAGTTGTAACCGCGCTACACATACCTTGTTATACACGTAAAGGCGATCGCAACGGCTATTTAGGCTATCCCTATAAACACTGGTTGAGATACACATTCAGTTACGGTCAATACGTGAAAGCAGGTCTGACGGCTTCGCAAGATGCCGGAGAACCGTTCTTTGCAGGCCGCAATCGATGGGGGTATGATTATTATTCGCCTTATCTGATGCTACGAAACTTGGGCCGTATTAAGGCTATTGCCGTAGGCAGATACCGCCTGCGATTCGGGATGGGACTTGTAATGAACAATGATTTCAGCTTCGGAAAGCTCGCATCTATTGCTTTATTAGGTCGTTCTTCGACCTCCGTGCGGGCCCATTCGTCGCGATCCGAGGCCAATTATATGCAGGGAGCAGCTGCCACCGTAGCCCTTTCGCGAAATCTCGACATTACAGGTTTTGCCTCATTACGCAAGATCGACGCCACACTTAACCGCGACAGTACAGCTATCGTTACGTTATTGCACACGGGATATCATCGCACACAGAGCGAGATGGCGCGTAAACACAATGCCGAAGAGCGGTCGGTTGGCGGAAATATACGCTATTTCGGTGGTGGCTTTCACATCGGAGCGACGGGCGTTTTTACGCAGTTCAGCAAGCCGTTGGCTCTGAAAACCGAGCAGCTTTATCGTCGTTATGCCCCCGTCGGACGCCGTTTTTGGAATGTAGGAATTGATTATGGTTACGCAAGCAGGCGTCTGAATATCAACGGCGAGACTGCAACGGGCGACTGTCGGGCGTTTGCCACGCTCAACAGCATCAGTTATCAGCTTACTGCTTCGCTGACATTGCTTGCCATCCAACGGTTTTATGCTTATCGTTATACTGCCATTTATGCCGAAAGTTTCAGTGACGGCGGTAATGTTTGCAATGAGAGTGGCCTCTATTTTGGGGCCGACTGGCGACCGACTCGCTCGTTTTTGCTGTCCGTTTACACCGATTATGCTTATTCGCCGTGGGCGAAATACCGCGTATCTCACCCTTCCCATTCGTGGGACAACGCGCTGTCGGCCACCTATACGCACCGTTCCATCACGTTTCTTGCACGTTACCGGCTACGCCGCAAACAGCGAGACAACGCCAGCAAGACTGCACTTATTGGCCGAACAGAGCAGCGCGGGCGTCTTTCCGTAGCTTATGACGGCAGTCGATGGACATCGAAGACACAGGCAGACATCGCTCATTATCAGACCGAAACAGGTAGCTTGGGCTGGATGTTAACACAAAACATCGGCTATTCGCATCGTTTTCTGACTGCGGATGCAAGTTTCGGCTACTTCCATACAGACAATTATGACAGTCGTCTCTATGTTTATGAGCGCGGACTGCTATACAATTTCACATTCCCCGTTTTCTTCGGACACGGCATCCGATATGCATTTCGTGTACGAACAGACCTCACCCCGCGCCTGTTCATCATCGCCAAGGTTGGCACTACCGATTATTTCGATCGTAATCGCATCTCTACTGCGCTGCAACAGATTGCCCACAGCTCTCAAACGGACATTGATTTGCAGGTTCGTTGGCGATTTTAGAGACACAACTTTACCCCCACTCCCTCTTCCTTAGGAGAGAGTGAGCAAACGATTTATATCTTTCTGATAATCAATCATATACAAATTGTACTACAATTAACAGTTAAATAACTTGCAACTAACCGTTAAACGGTGTGCGATTAACCGTTACTTGCAATGCAATCAGCCGTTAATCATATTACAACTCATATTTAATTGATAATCAATAAAATATAAATCAAATCCCATTTATTGAGCAATCAAACCGCGAATGCGGTCGTCAAAAGCAGAGAGTGCAGCCTTGGCACCTTCTCCCATAGCAATAACAATCTGCTTATAAGGCACGCTCGACACATCTCCAGCAGCATAAACACCGGGCAATGAAGTGCGATTAGTCTCGTCGATTTTTACTTCTCGCCGGGCAGTCAACTCCAATTGGTCACGGAACAAATCGCTGTTAGGACTCAAACCGATTTGTACAAACACACCATCGAGCTTGATTTCACGCTCTGTATCGGTGTTGCGATCTTTCACACGAATGGCTGTCACTTTCTCGCCATCGCCCAAAACAGCCGTTGTCTGAGATGAAACGAAGATATCAACATTGCCCAAACTATGGGCTTTCTCCTGCAAAACAGTGTCGGCACCGAGCTTATCGGCAAACTCCAACACGGTGACATTCCGACAGATTCCGGCCAAATCGATAGCCGCTTCAATACCCGAATTGCCGCCGCCGATAACTGCCACGTTCTTGTTCCGATAAAAAGGACCGTCGCAATGGGGACAGAAATGCACACCATGACCAATGTATCGAGTCTCTTCTTCAACATTCAATCGGCGCCAACTTGCACCTGTTGCGATAATGACTGCGGGTGAAACAAATTCCTCACCGCCACGAACGAAGACACGTTTCTGCGTTCCTTGCAGCGCTACACGATCTATTTTTCGATTTTCAAAGACATCGATTTCATAACGACCGATATGTTCTTTTAGGTCGGCAGCTAATTGTGCACCTGTCGTTTGAGGCACGGAAATGAGATTTTCAATACCTACCGTGTCTTTCACCTGACCTCCGATGCGTTCTGCAATGATACCGACGCGCAGACCTTTGCGGGCCGAATAAATAGCGGCCGATGCCCCGGCAGGTCCTCCTCCGAGTACAACGACATCATAAGTACGTTCGATCGGTTCGCCGATAGCAGTTTCCGAACTGCCCATTCGGTCTTCTAATTTCTGCAAAAGTTCGCCCAAATCACCGCGACCCGTATGAAACGGTTCACCGTTAACAAACACCGAGGGTACGCCTTGTATGTTCCGCCGACTCACTTCGTCTTGAAACAAAGCTCCGTCAATCATTTCATTGCTGATCGAAGGATTGAGAAGCGCCATCACATTGAGTGCTTGCACAACATCAGGACAATTCGTGCAGGTGAGTGAAACATATGTTTCAAACTTTATCTCACCCTGAATAGCTGCTATCCGACGACTGATGGCCTCATCGGGAAGATTCTTTCCCTGTCCGTCTGCATTGAGTACAGCTAACAAAAGCGATGTAAACTCGTGCCCATTAGGGATTCCACGGAAGCGAATACCCGTCTCTTGTCCGTCTTTCAACAACGAAAAGACCAACTGGTGAGACTCATCTTCGACGAAAGTAACCGTGAGTCGGTCGGACGTCGATGCGAAATCATTGAGAAATTCGCGCATTTCCACTGCCTTGTCATTATCAGAACCGATGACGGCAGCTAATGTATAGTTCGATTGCAAGCCCTGGAACAGGTCGCGAACTTGACTTAAAATATTGGTATCTAACATTGAGTTCCTCCTCATTCTTCCCTCAGAGGGAAAGTAATTTCTATGGATTTATATTTTGATTGATTCGTATCAATACTCTTTTTTGAACTTCAATAAAACTCAAAAAAATAAAACCCTCCTTATGAAGGAGGGTTTTAAAGGGATTCATTCTTAGATTTTCCCTACCAAATCAATACTTGGTTTCAGTGTCTCTGCACCCTCGTTCCACTTTGCGGGACAAACTTCGCCAGGATGAGAAGCTACGAATTGAGCTGCTTTTATCTTGCGAACGAGTTCGTCTGCATTGCGTCCGATACTGTTATCCTGTATTTCACAGAGCTTGATAAGGCCTTCCGGGTCAACGAGGAACGTTCCTCGGTAAGACAATCCTTCATCTTCCTTATACACACCGAAGCCTTTTGCCAACACAGCCAACGGATCGGCGAGCATCGTGTAATTGATTTTCTTAATGCTGTCAGAGGCATCGTGCCAAGCTTTATGCACGAAGTGAGTGTCGCAACTTACTGAAAATACCTCCACACCCATTGCTTTCAGCTCGTCGTATTTACCTGCAAGGTCTACCAATTCGGTAGGACATACGAAGGTAAAATCAGCCGGATAGAAGAAGAACAGAGCCCATTTACCCTTAATATCTTCGTTAGATACTTTCTTAAATTCGCCGTTCTGAAAGGCATTTACATTAAACTCAGGTGCTTGTGAATTGATAATTGATGACATAATAATAATTATTAAAACCTCTCTCCGACCCTCCTCAAAGGGGAAGGAAGGCTTATTGAATAATAATTTAGAGGTTGATTATAATTTGTTTAATTAAAATTGAATATTTCACTAATTGTTTTTTACTTTCCTCTCTTCCTTTTCGGAGAAAGTCAAAAGGTTTTTTTAGCGCATTCTCTTACCTACAACCTCCCAGTCGATAATATCCCATACAGCTGCGATATGATCCGGACGGCGATTCTGGTAATCAAGATAGTAAGCGTGTTCCCACACATCTATACCCATCAAAGGATTGAGTCCGCTACGCAAAGGATTACCACCGTTAGGCTCTTTGGTAATGACCAATTTACCACTTTGGTCCTGAGAGAGCCATGCCCAACCTGAACCGAACAATGAAACAGCGGCTTGTGTGAACTCTTTTTTGAATGTTTCAAAGTCTCCGAAAGATGCATTGATAGCCTCGGCAATCTTTCCTTGCGGTACGTTTCCACTGACAGGAGACTTGAATTGAATGAAATAAAGCGTATGATTCAATGTTTGTCCTGCGTTATTGAACACCGGACCTTCGGGTGCAACCTTAACAATCTCCTCCACAGATTTGCCTTCTAACTCAGTACCTTTAATCAAATTATTGAGCGTATTGACATAATTCTGTAAATGTTTACCATAATGAAAGTTGATGGTTTGCTCGCTAATAACCGGTTCCAATGCGTTAGGTGCATACGGAAGTTGTGGCATTTGTATCATCATAAACAATAGTAATTTAGTTAATAACATATCTCTTAATTTTTAATTTCGATGCAAAGATACGCCCATTTGCAACAACCTCAAACAGATAAAACCTATCATCTCATTGAGATAATCTATAAATGTCTTTCTAACCCTTTGTTTATCGATATCTCAGTCATATCCGACAAATGTGTGACAAACTAAAAAAATATCGCCGATCATTGTCTAATTCGATTTTTATACCTATCTTTGCGAACAACTAAACCTATATGACACTACAACAATTAGAATATATAGTGGCTGTATATCGCCACAAACACTTTGCCAAAGCAGCCGAAAACTGTAATGTAACGCAGCCTACTCTGAGTTCGATGGTGCAGAAATTGGAAGACGAATTGAGTGTAAAGATCTTCGATCGAAAGACCAATCCCATTACCGTTACACCTATTGGACGACTCGTTGTGGAGCAAGCGTGGCGCACACTACTGCGTGCTCGCAAGATAAAAGAGACCGTAGAAGAAGAGAAACACTCGTTGATGGGAACGTTCAGAGTGGGTATTCTGCCTACGATTGCACCTTATCTGATTCCTCGTTTCTTACCGCAACTGATGCGAAAATACCCTGAAATGGACATCCGTGTTGCCGAAATGAAGACCGAAGACATCAAACGCGCCTTGCGACACGATGACATCGATGCCGGTATTTTAGCTCAATTAGATGATATGGACGACTTTAACGTCACGCCGCTCTTCTTTGAACAGTTCTTCGCTTACGTGGCTCGAGAAGATAATTTATTTAAAAACAAAACCATCAAAACAAGCGATCTCACCGAAGAATATCTGTGGTTGCTCGACGAAGGACACTGTTTCCGCGATCAACTCGTAAAATTCTGTCATCTCAAAGCGGCCAACAAGAGCAAGAAAGCCTATTCTCTCGGCAGCATCGAAACCTTTATGCGCATCGTGGAAAGCGGTAAAGGCGTCACCTTTATACCCGAACTCGCCACCTATCAATTCAATAATCACCAAATGGAACTTGTCCGTCCGTTTGCCATTCCAATACCGACGCGCGAGATTATAATGCTCACCGGCAAGAGTTTTATCCGCCGAACGATTCGCGATTTGCTTACAGAAGAAATCCGAAACGCTGTTCCCAAGGAAATGCTTCAATTGAGAACGGCGCAGATAAAGGTGTAAAGATCTGAATAAAAAAGCCCGAATCAAGTGTCGCTCGACACCCGATTCGGGGACTACTGCTATCAAAATTAAATGTAACCTCTTGTTATCCTTCTACTACTCTTACCTTATCGGTCTCATATTTCCTATCTACAACGATGAGCAACATCGGTTGCATACTCGATGACATCGTGCTGCCTCGCTTGATTTTATAAGTGAACTCTAATTTGTTATTTCGTTTGACGAGCTTTCCGGGAATGATCTTCGTTTGCTGATTTGTAATCGGAAGTACCACACCAATTACAAATTGCTTGTTGAAATCTATATTTGTAGGAATCCCATTCTTACCCATTGTAGCAGCCATTCCATAGAGTTTATTAAACGTCTTACTGTCCGTCACTTTCGGATCAGTCGGAATTTGTGCGTCATTATTGAAAAAATAGTTGTGCGCTATCGTGTACTCGACACTCTTTTTACCACTTGTACAAGTGTGTTTACAGGCACACGAGGCAATAAAAATAACTGAAACGATAGCCATTAATATACTGCCTGCTAACTTTTTTTCCACTCTTTTTATTTCAATCTTTATCCTTTGTTGTTGAATATGATTACTGATATGAATGCAAGATAATCCGATTCCTTGCATAGAAAGTATTTTCTTTAATGCGCTTTAACATCTATTTATTATCGACAAGATGATAAGTTTCAGAGAGAGGAACACGAAAACGATCGCCCCAAACACCGTTAGGCAAACGTATTCCACACGTGATAATCATATTGATTTCAATCGAATAGGGTAGATGAAGTGCTTTTTTGACAAGCCGACTATCGAATCCTTCGAGTGGACAAGTGTCATATCCGACCTCGCTCATTGCCAACATAAAGGTTTGAACAGCCAAAGCGCAACTCTTATGAACTACCACTCGCATATCATTCTCACTCACTTGGTGTACAATCGGACGGAAAAGTCCAACGCATTGAACCAACAGTTTGCGTCCTAAACCTGCCAAACCGAAAAAGCGAGAATATATAAACGGTATCACCTTCTTATAATACATCTCCCATTTTTTTATTCGTTTGTCCTGCTTTTCAGCCGGACTGTTACGCCGAACATTGTCCCGTTCAAATGCCAACGCAGCTTGAGCACGTTCCCGATAACGATCTTGACGAGTAACAAACACAACCATTTGCTGGGCCGATTGTGCTGTAAGCTGATCTAAACAAGCGTGACTCAATTTCTTCAATATCTTTTTATCCGTGACGTGATAGCACTCCCACAACTGCATATTCGAGCTGGTAGGAGCCAATGTTGCCAACTCCACGCACTGTTTCACCTGCTCAGTATCTATTGTTTTATCAGGATCGAAATGACGAACAGCTCTTCGATGATTTAAAATTTCTTGTAAACTCATATTCTAAAAGAATTGATTCATTTATCTGCCAACAAATCTTATGCCAATAACTCACCATTATCCTTGTTTCAATTAACCGTTAATCGCACTGTATTTAACGGCTAATTACAGTGCGAAAAGCCATTAAACGCAAGGTAATTAACGGTTAATTGAAATAATGGTTGTATCTAATTGATATACAGGAAAATAGAAAATAAAAATAATTTTACTCCCTATCCTTCTCCTTTTAAAAATAAATCGTGTTGATAACTGTGTGGAAAAGTGTGTGGAAAACTTATTATTTATCCACACACTTCAAATCAATGACTACGAGATGTGCAAATCCCGACAGTTTTGAAAGCATTTTAACGCAGTTTTCCACGATATTATTGAGAGAAAAGATATAAACTTATTAACTTTGCAGGAGTATAAGAATATTGTGGATAAAACGCCTATCTAATTTATTACCAGGCGTAAACGAACGGGATAAATAGTTGAAAACAATATTTAAATGTGGATAACGGAATATCCAAATAATAATTGATCAAGTTATCAACTTATCCACGTCGTATCATCACAAACATTCTTTTTTCCTTTAAAGAATAAAAAGATAAGAATATAATAATGGCTGAGTTGAAAGAGAATTGGTTGAAACAGGGATTCATCGACGAACCGATTGCCGATGGAATTGATCTGAAAAGTGAAATAAGAAAAATGTGTCGAGAGAAAAATGCAGTAATTCTCGCACACTATTATACAGTAGGTGAGATTCAGGATGCAGCTGATTTCATCGGCGATTCATTGGCATTGGCTCGCAAAGCAGCTGAAACCGATGCACGAATCATTGTGATGTGCGGCGTACATTTTATGGCCGAAACCAATAAACTGTTGTCTCCTGATAAGTTGGTATTAGTTCCTGACCTCAATGCCGGTTGTTCGTTGGCAGACAGTTGTAATGCAAATGATTTGCGAAAATTCAAAAATGAGCATCCCGGATACAAAGTTGTGAGCTATGTCAACACCACTGCGGCAGTGAAAGCGTTGACAGATGTGGTGGTGACGAGCGGTAATGCGAAGCATGTTATCGACCAGTTACCAGTGGATGAAAAGCTTATTTTCGGTCCGGATTACAACTTAGGTAATTATATTAACAGCATAACGGGACGACAAATGTTGCTTTGGGAGGGTGGTTGTCACGTTCACGAGCGTTTCTCTGTGGCTGAAATCGTCAGACTGAAAGCACTTCATCCCGATGCCGTTACAATGGCTCACTTGGAGTGTAAAGGGCCTGTCTTGGCCATTTCAGATGTTGTTGGGTCTACAGCTGTTATGTTGAAGTATTGCATCGAGAGTGAAAAAACGGAGTTTATTGTGGCTACCGAGGCCGGAATTTTACACGAAATGCAGCGAAATTGTCCTGAAAAAACGTTTTATCCGGTGCCTCCCGAGGTGAGTGAAGGTGGTTTGGGATGCTCCTGCAATGAGTGTGAGTTTATGAAAATGAATACATTGCAGAAGCTCTATAATACCTTAAAATATGAGTGGCCGTGTGTAGATGTCGATCCGATGATTGCTGCCGAGGCTGTGAAACCAATTCAACGGATGTTGGAAATGAGTTGAAAGGTTTCCCGTTTTACCTTTCTCAACAATCTATATAACTTATAAATCATTGATGGATGAGTTTTTCCTTCTTTTCGAGGAGATAAGGAGGGACCTCCCATTCGTATGAGTTTATATCGCCAATCGCCTTTTACATTCCACTGTTTTCTTAGTTTTTCTGTTTCGTTAAACAATTCTTGGCTTTGCAAACGGAATGCGTGCATTGCGAGTGCAAATATTCGATAATTGAAGTAATGATTGATTTCAGGAGCTTGGAGATTGTATTTGCGGATGAGATAATAGCTCAATCGGGTAACACCTGTAACGAAACGGAATTGACGCTCATCGTCTTCGGCATTTGAAACAGAAGTTTTTCCCGTACTATAATATAAGGTAACATCGGGAAGATAGGCAATTTTTCCCGCGTATGCCATAATGAATGAAAGTTGCAAATCTTCGCATTTGAAGGCTTGATTACGGAAAAGCATCGGGTCTTCGGCATAGGCTTGCAGGAAAGTTTGCTTGCGATAAAGGGCGGTGCAGAGGTGAATAACGGGCAAACCTACTTGTATTGCGATTGGAACCAACAGTCTCCGACCGTCTGTAATGCTGTTTTCAGCGGAAAGAATAGGGTGGGGAAGAACGCTCTTCGATGGTTCGTCATAATATCGCCAAGCGGTATGTACGAGTGTGATTGATGGATTTTCTTCTAATAATCTCACCTCTTTTTCGAGCTTCAAAGGGTCTACCCAAAAGTCGTCTCCTGCACAATCGGCAACGAACTGGCCGTTACACGCGAGTAGTGTATCATAATAATTGTCGATAACTCCTTTGTTTCGGTCGTTTCGGTGATAGTGAATGATGTCGGGAAAACAGGTTGCATAACGTTCGCAAACAATTTGAGTAGCGTCTGTTGAACAGTCGTCGCCGATACAAATTTCTATCGGCAGGTGGCATTTCTGCATCAAAATGGAGTCTAAGGCTCGACCGATCGTTTGCTCTTGGTTGTAAGTTACAACAACGACGGATATACAATTGTTCATCTTCGGCATTGTTTTAAGAAGTTGAATAATTGGTAGATCATCCACGTCAGAGCGCTGCTTGTGATGTAAACCGCAGCAAAGAGCAGTACGACGAATAAATAATGCGTGTCGTATTCGATACTGATATATTTCGTAAAACGGCTTAACAGCAAAGGAACTCCACCACAAAGGAAGTAATAAACAAGGCTATGTGCACCCGTCCATTCAATCAGTCGATTTGTGGGTAGTCGCTGAATAAGCATCATTGTCAATGCAATGGTAGTGAAAATATCAATGAGAAAGAGTGCGTAATTCGTAATATGGATAGGCCAGATCAACAAAGCCACATTCCATTTATATTCAAGTATTTTTATAATCAGTAATAAAATAATCAGTAAGTATGTGTATGATGGTTTGTGAAAATGGTTGAAACGTGATTCGTTTCGGTGATAGACGTAGCCTGCACAAAGGAAAAGAAGAGCTTGAAAGGCATTGTCTAATTGCCAAAAAAGTGGTTGATGGTGTGTGGATAAAGGGATGGATGCAAGGAAAGCGATAATGGATAGGAGAATAATCCATTGTGTTTTGCCTCGTGATACACACAGAATCAACATAAAAATCAGTTCACTCACAATGAGTGCAGCCACAAACCAAGAGGCGTTTCCGGTGAGGATACCTGTCAAAAGATGGTTAATAGAAGTATTATCGGCGTGCGCCCACATTTTGGGTAAGGCCATTATAGCGGTGAAGAAGAAGTAAGGCAGGATGAGACGAAGTGTTATTGATCGGAGTTTTCGACGCCAATTGAAGCCGTTTTGACTATAAAAAAGATAGCCGGAGATAAAGAAAAAGAGGGTGAGTGCATTGACAACGTAGAGCGAATAAGGGATGATATTGCGACCGGTAGCATAGAGTTCGGTATGGTCTAACAATATTGCGAGGATGCAAATGCCGCGTAAAAGGTCGATCCAACGTATTCGCTCCATTTTAATCAGCTATTTTCAGTTGACGATAACGATCTTACATATAGTGCCTTTTTTACCTTCTTGCGTAGCTGTTTGCACCATATAGACACCGCTCGAAACGCGTTTGCCGCTGCGATCAGTACCATTCCATCGATAGATTCCGCCATTGCTGCGACCTTGATTGACAAGTATTCCGCTCGCAGTAACGATTTTTATGTCGGCATCGTACGTTAAACCGGTGATCGTTATGGGACCATTGTAGTCAGGATGAACGGGATTTGGATAAGCATAAACACTGTTTTTGGTCATCGTTTTGGCCGGTTCGGTGGCATCACTCAGGTAAGAACAGAGTCCGTTTTCTGTTCCGAAGTATACTTCTCCGCTGTTTCCATCAATGGCAATAGACTCAATATTGTTTGAGAGTAATGGACTGTTGTCGGCCGTAAAGTGATGAATCTGGGTGAGATGGTTGCTACTTATCAGGTAAACTCCATCTCCTTGGGTACCGAACCATTTACGATTCGCACCGTCGACAGCCACACATGTAATGTCGATTCCGTTGAGAAGATAATCTGCATAATCGGTTCCGTCGTTGCGGGGAACTTTTATTTGTGTGAATACAGGCTTCGTGTTGTTTATTTGGTCGCGCTTCAACAGCAGCGGACCGACATCTGTTCCTATCCAAATATGGTGTTCTTTGTCTTCTGCAAGACACCTGGCGTAATGAACATTGACAGTGGTTCCATCTTGATTCGTAAAACTTTTGAAAGACAGCAGACGGTCGGTCGAAGTGTTATAACAGAAAAGCGAGGGTGTACGATGATAATCGTTGGCGAACCAAAGCAGACCTTCGGCATCGAAAATCATTGATTTCATATTCTCCAAAGACTTCTTTTCATCATACATCAAAGCCGAATTATGATGCGAAAGCCATTTTCCTGTGGTGTTATATTCTACTAACGAGGTAGAGGGACTAATGCTGTTGAGTGCCCAAAGATTGCCTTTTGTATCGAATTTGATACTTTGAACAATGACGTAATTTTTGTCTTTGGAGTTCGGAACAGTTGAAGCTGTCTTCAAAACGGGCACATTATTGTTATAGTTTTGTACAAATTTACCATCGTAAAATTCATAAACTCCCGTTCTACCAGATACAAATATGCGTTTATTATCACGCGGATCGATATCTATTCCACTGTTATCCACAAATTGATAACCTGTTAGTCGACTGATGTTTTCATCTTGATAGATATGCCAATTACCATTATCAAGCACCTGAACAGTGCCTGGACGCATCATATCTTCGGTAGAAGTGAAGCCTCCTCCGACAGTATATAATCGGCCGTTTTGGTGTCGCATAAAGCCGAAATTATTGTATTTTGGACCTCCGGGATTGGCATTTTGAATTGTTTTCAGCAGTTTTTCGTCGATCATTTTAGAGTGAGGTATGTGCTCACCTACACGTTTCCATTGGCTTTTATCATATAAGTTAGCCGTAAGTAACGCCGACCAAAGTCCATGAGAAGATGAAGATGCATAGAGACGGGCGTCTTTGATGTAGGCATAATCTACTCGGAAGCCAAGACGATAAGTATCGCTGATCTCGCCAGTCTTCATATTCAGCTTCACGATTCCAAATCCGTTGCAAAGATAAGCACTGTTACCGGCAACGTAAATGCTATTGACTGTTTTGTCGGTTGTCATCGACTTATTGCGATAATCGGGTATATTCATTACATCACCGTTATCTGCCAACAGGTCGATATTATTGTTTTCGTAGAGAATAAGAAGTTTTTTCGCACTCGTACACCACGCTATTTGTGAAACTGAACAATCGTTTAAGCCGTTCGCTTTATCGTAAGTGGTAACGCTCTTATCGCTGAGATCATAGCGAAAGACGCTTTTCGAAGCCAGAACGAACAATTTTTGGCCTGCTGATTCGATATTTTCTACATTACGATAAGCCATATATGCTTTCCACTTTCCTTGTTGAGCGGAAACAGATAAGGCATAAATTACACAGAAAGTGAGTGTTAAAAGTGTTTTCTTCAGCATTTTTTAGACTATGAATTAAGCTGCTTTAAGTAGTCAGCTAATTGTTTAACGGCGCGTGCCCGATGTGAAATTTGATTCTTGATATCCATTCCCAATTGAGCAAATGATTGTTGATAACCGATGGGAACGAATAAAGGATCGTAGCCGAAGCCTGCTGTTCCTTGCTTTGTCAGTGCTATATGGCCTTCTATTTTTCCTTCAAATGTATGAGAAATAAGTTGATTTGATGTTTTAAGTAATAACGCAATAACTGTGCGAAACTGTGCTTTTCGGTTGTTGTTATTACCTAATTCACGAAGAAGTTTGCGCATATTAGCCTCACTGTCGTGGTCGGTTATGTCGTCATAGCGAGCACTTCGCACGCCGGGAGCACCTCTGAGTGCTTCTACTTCAAGGCCGGTATCGTCGGCAAAACAACTTAATCCATATTTATTATACACGTAACGAGCTTTAATCAGAGCATTTTCTTCTAACGTATTACCCGTTTCCGGAATATCTTCCGTACATCCAATATCGTGCAAAGAAACGATTTCAAACTCACTGCCGAGGATATTTCGAATCTCGGATAACTTGTTTTGGTTATTTGTTGCGAATACAATCTTCATTCTTTTTGTAATTTTTCTTCTTCCATTTGAAGTGGAGTAGGAGAGAGAGTATGATTTTTCGGCACTTTCACTTTCATCTCATCAAATCCTTCTCCGTATACACCGATCACCTCACTTTGACTTACCAAGGCATCGGGATCGAGCATTTTGATGATTCGGAAGATAAAAGTACTCTCATTCTTTTTAGCTAAAATGCATAAGACTTTCATATCTTGCCCCGTGTACCAACCGTGACCGTCAAGTACGGTAACGCCTCGATCGAGCTGGGTAGCGATTGATTGCGCAATGTCTTGGTACTTTTTAGAGAATATAAAAAACTGAACCGACTGCCGCATACGGCTCATATAGGTGTCGAGCATATAGTTTTCGATAACCATTGTACAGAATCCGAAGACTACTTTATGCGTTCTTTCGATGATGGTTCCGAACTGAGGGAAGAAGAAACAACTACCGATGATGATGAAATCGACGAATATCAGCACCTGACCTATTGAAAAGTTGTGGTACTTATTGACGGCAGCTGCAATGATATCTGTGCCTCCCGTACTTCCGTTGTTATGAAAGACGATGCCCAAAGATGTGCCGGTGAAACAGCATCCGATGATGAGCGACATAAAGTCTTGTCCTTCGCCGAGAATCTTTACGGGGTTACCGGCTGCGTCGACAGGTACTGCCGCCTGTGCAACTTTCAGTATAAAATAAAGTGCTATGATAGCATAGATGGTCTTCATAAGGAACTTTAAGCCCAGCGATTTAAATGCAACGATGAGCAATAGAACATTGATGATGATATAAGTGTTCTCTACCCGGAAGCCCGTTGCATAGAAAATAATGGCCGACATACCTGTAACACCACCTGCAACGATCTCGTATGGCAGGAGGAAAAAGGCCCAAGAAAAGGCATAAATGATAATTCCTAAGGTAATAAAGATATAATCTTTAGTCTCATTCCATATCCTTTGATGGTCAATAGTCATAACTTTGATGTTTTAATTGGATTTATCTAAGCTCCTAAGTTTAGGAGGTTGGAGATCTATACAATGATTGATTTCATTTATTTTTGCGGCTTGAGCACCACGTTTACAATACGTTTCGGCACGACAATCACCTTTACCACGGCATTGCCTTCTATGTATTTGCGCGATTTCTCATCGTTAATGACAGCCTGTTTGATGCTTTCTTCGTCGACATCAGTGGCAAATTGCATTTGGAATCGTGCTTTTCCGTTGAACGAAATGGTAAGTTGCATCTGGCTTTCTACCAAATATTGTTCATCGTAAACGGGCCAATGGGCATCGCAAACACTGTCGGTGTGCCCAAGAGCAGCCCATAACTCCTCTGCGATATGCGGTGCAAAGGGTGCAATCAATACGATAACATCGGATAAAAGACTGCGATTGCGACACTTGCTTTGCGCTAATTCGTTGACACAAATCATAAAAGCAGAGATTGATGTATTGTAAGAGAAGTTCTCAATGTCTTGCGTTACCTTCTTGATCAACTTGTGAACAGATTTCAATTGCTCTGCCGTCGGCTCGCCGTCAGTGGGCAGAAAGGCACCCGAACGATCGTAGAAGAGTGCCCAAAGTTTCTTTAAGAAACGATGACAACCGTCTATTCCATTAGTGTCCCACGGTTTGCTCTGTTCCACCGGACCTAAAAACATCTCGTAAAGGCGCAATGTATCGGCGCCGTATTGATTGACAATGGTATCGGGATTGACCACATTGAACATCGATTTAGACATCTTTTCGATGGCCCATCCGCACAAATAGCGTCCTTCTTCGAGGATAAACTCAGCGTCTTTAAATTCCGGTCGCCAATTCCGGAACGCCTCGATGTCAAGCACATCATTGTGAACGATGTTTACATCTACGTGAATCGGTGTTACGTCATACTTGTCTTTTAATCCCGAAGACACGAAAATCGGTTTCTCGTTAGGTGTTGATGAAATAATGCGATACACGAAATTGGATCGTCCTTGAATCATTCCTTGGTTGACAAGTTTATGGAATGGCTCGTCCATACAGCTTACTCCGCAGTCGAAAAGGAACTTATTCCAGAACCGGGAATAAATCAAATGACCCGTAGCGTGCTCTGTTCCGCCCACGTAAAGATCTACATTCCGCCAGTATTCATCGGCTTCCCGACCCACAAGTGCGTGTTGATTGTGCGGGTCCATATATCTAAGGTAATACGCGGAACTGCCTGCAAAGCCCGGCATTGTATTGAGTTCGAGTGCGAATATGGTCTTTTCATCTATAAAAGACTTGTCAACAACGGTCTCATTAACTGTGTCCCACGCCCATTTTACGGCGTTTCCGAGAGGCGGTTCGCCTGTTGCAGTAGGTTTGTAATCGGTTATTTCGGGTAATTCCAACGGTAGTTTGTCTTCCGGAATCATATAAGGCATTCCGTCTTTATAGTACACCGGGAACGGTTCTCCCCAATAACGTTGTCGCGAAAAGATAGCGTCGCGCAAACGATAGTTGACCTTTACGCGACCCAAACGATGCTCCGTAACATACGCTTTGGTTTTAGCAATTGCCTCTTTTACGGTCAATCCATTTAAAACCAACCCCTTTTCTGGATGCATTTCTCCTCTTTCGGAAGAGTCGGGAGAGGCCGGGCTGTTCATTACAATACCTTCTTTGGCATCATAACTCTGTTCACTTACATCGGCACCTTCAATCAATGGGATGATCGGAAGATTGAAATGCTTGGCAAAAGCATAGTCTCTCGAATCGTGAGCAGGCACTGCCATAATCGCGCCTGTGCCGTAACCGGCCAATACATAATCGCTGATCCAAATGGGAATCGGTTTGTTTGTCAAAGGATTTATCGCATAGGACCCGGTGAAAACACCTGTAACACGACGGTCGGAAATACGTTCTCGCTCTGTACGTTTCTTCGTTTGAGCCAAGTATTCGTTCACTTCCGCACGTTGTTCTGCCGTTGTTACTGATTGTACATACTCGCTTTCAGGTGCCAAAACAGCGAAAGTGACGCCGAACATCGTGTCGGCACGTGTCGTAAAGATGGTGAAACATATGTCGCTGTCTTTCACTTTGAACTCCACTTCGGCACCTTCCGACCGACCGATCCAGTTTCGTTGTGTTTCCTTTAACGATTCCGTCCAGTCTATTTGGTCTAATCCGTCGAGCAGTCTTTGTGCATACGCCGACACGCGCAAGCACCATTGACGCATTTTTTTTTGAACAACGGGATAGCCGCCACGCACTGAAAGGCCATCGACTACCTCGTCATTGGCCAGCACTGTACCCAGTTCGGCGCACCAATTGACCATTGTTTCGCCCAAATAAGCAATGCGATAGTTCATCAAAACCTGCTGTTGCTCCCGCTCGTTCATCGCATTCCATTCGGTCGCCGATAGTTTCAATTCTTCGCTTTGAGCTACATTCAACCCTTGGGTACCGTATTCTGAAAGATAAGTCGCGAGCTTTTCAATAGGTAAAGCCTTACCTTCGGCATTGTCATAATAGCTTCCGAACATCTTCTGAAACGCCCATTGCGTCCACTTATAATAACTGGATTCACAGGTGCGAACCTCTCTTTGCCAGTCGAAAGAGAATCCTATCTTGTCTAATTGTTCACGATAGCGCTTGATGTTAGCAGCTGTCGTGATGGCAGGATGCTGTCCGGTCTGAATCGCATATTGCTCGGCGGGTAGGCCATAGGCATCATATCCCATCGGATTTAATACGTTGAAACCCTGCAACCGCTTGTAACGTGCATAGATATCACTGGCTATATAACCTAGCGGATGACCCACGTGAAGGCCCGCTCCGGATGGATACGGGAACATATTAAGCACATAGAATTTCTCTTTTGCTTTGTTTTCAGTCACTTGATAGGTTTTATCGGCAATCCATTTTTGTTGCCATTTCTTTTCGATTTCGCTGAAATTATATTCCATTTTATCTGTGATTATTTGTCGATTGATGCAGACATAGGGGCTCAATGTCTGCAGTTTGCAAAATTACGAAAAATCTCTGACAAAGTAATGAGCTGTTCCGAAAATCTCGATTTTTCATCAGAAGTTAAAGAGTTAGAGGATTGAAAGGGATAAGTCAAATGTAAAACGAATGTATAAAAGTGGTGAGTCTTTATCTCTCTAATCCTTTCTTTGACCTAAATTGAGGTAATAAAATCATTCCGAATGCGGTCATTTGCTCAATAAGTTGTATTTTTACGTTAGATAAAAGGCTGATATATATGTGTGTTTAAGAGCTGAATTACCGATAAAATGCTGTTGAAGAAGTCGGCAGGAAGAGATGATGTCTATGTGGATGATTTCATATTGATTCTCAATAGAATACGAACTTCATTCTAACTAACGGTTAATCGTGTTGCAAGTAACCGTTAGTTGTCAGGTATTTAACGGTTAGTTGCGGTGCGAATAACCGTTAATTGAAACGAGATTTGTATGTATCTGAAAATCAGGTACGTACAAATCCCGTTTTATCTTTATTCTTTTGTCCCTCTGTCTGAAATTATAGCAATCTCTCACCAAGTGTTCTTTATGTTTTCAGTGCATATTTCTTTTCGGTACATAAATATCATTTGTTTCTGTAAAATATGCAGTATGGACACATTATTTTATATTGGGGAAGACGTGTTAGAGGGCTGTTCTATTTTGGTTTATCGTATATACTGTTTCTTACCGTTGATGATATACAAGCCCTTCTTAGGATTTTTGGCTTGTCTTCCGGTTAAATCGTAAATCTTATCATCTGTTTTTCGGGTGTTGACAGTAGGCTCTTTGATGTTTGATGTCACTGATTTTTTACCTTTGAAATAGAGAAAATAATTACTGTTTCCTCTGATATGGAATCTGAAACCGAGTTCCATTACACCGTTGGTAATATGACTTCTGTCTGCATCTATATATCCTGTGGCATTTATCAAGATGCCTCCCGCAGTGGGAATTTCTACGATTCCCGGTGTATGTACTATTTGAATCGAACCGTCTGCACGGTCTTTGAACGAGACTTTATCTATTGAGAAATCAGGAAATAGCCCTGTTGCGGTTTTCATTTTCTTGATAATCAGTGAGAATTCTCCATATTCGTTCTTTGTAACTTCTATTTCTCCGACATTCTTTGTACCGCTTTTTTCAGGATGTGTATTCACTCCTGCATAGATGTTGCCATTGTAAACACCCATTATTTTACTAAAATCTGACTGGGCGGAAATCGATAAATAACTTAAAATAAATACGCTGAAACTGAATAATAATCTTTTTTTCATCTCTTGATGGATTCTGAAATATAATAAAAATAACGACCGTCTGCTCTTGGTTTATACATTATTTAATAGGGAAAAATAGTCTGGTCTTTCTCTAATTCGAGTGCAAAGATAGTTTTTTTACGATATTATTGGTCATTATTCTTGTTAAATAATTCCATTATTCTGCTTTTTACGTTTTGTGAAGGAGTATATTTCTCATTGTTTTACTTGATTTTTTATCCGGATATTCGTATATTTGCGGTATGGAAAATCAGGTGAAAGAGGATGAGAAATATATGCGTCGGTGTTTGCAATTGGCACGAAACGGACTGCTGACAGCTCGACCTAATCCGATGGTTGGGGCCGTTATCGTGAGCGATAAAGGGCGAATCATCGGCGAAGGATATCACATTCGGCCTGGCGAAGGGCACGCCGAAGTCAACGCTTTTGCGTCAGTGAGGGCCGAAGACGAGCCTTTACTGGCGCAATCGACCGTCTATGTGAGTCTCGAACCGTGCTCGCACTATGGTAAAACGCCGCCTTGTGCTGACCTGATTGTGCAGAAAGGTGTACGAAGAGTGGTCTGCGGGTGTGTCGATCCGTTTGCAAAAGTACAGGGAAGGGGTATTAAACGCATTCGCGAAGCAGGTATCGAGGTGACTGTCGGAGTATTGGAAAGGGAATGTTTGCAGCTCAATCGACGTTTTATAACAGTCAATACGAAACATCGTCCGTATGTCATCTTGAAGTGGGCACAGACTTCCAACGGCTTCATAGACGACAACTTACGGCCCATTGCGCTCTCAACGCCATTCACCCGAATGTTAGTTCATAAACTGAGAGCCGAAAGCGACGCCATCCTTGTGGGCCGGATTACCGACGAAAGAGAGCATCCGCGCTTGGATGTACGCGATTGGTGGGGGCAGAATCCATTGCGTTTGGTACTTGATCACAGGCTTTCGTTGTCCGAGCTGATGGCCGATCTCTATGCGCGCGGCGTGCAATCGCTCCTCGTAGAGGGCGGTGCTGCTACGCATCGGAGTTTTATCGAGGCTGAGTTATGGGATGAAATTCGAGTAGAAACAGTATCTTTCACTGTGCAAACAGGTACAAAAGCCCCTGCGATTCCGGGTGAAGCACAACTTGAAAGTCGGCAAATCTTTTCGAATTTTGAAGTTGACAAGTTAGCAAGTAAACGAGTGAATGAGGGTGGAAGTAAGTTAATGGAAGCCAATATAATCGATGTTTATCGGCACAGATAAATTTATTTGCGACCGAAGTCGGCCGGAATCTCCCCCCATTTTTTTGTTTCCCATTTGATGATGGGCGTCTTGACGATGTGCGTTTTCAGCCATTGCTCGGCGCGGGCAATGACTGCGAAGAGCGCTTCTGTTTGTGAATCGCGCTTTAATTTGGTTTTACATTGCTTCTTCTTAACCCATAAAATGGCGTTGTAAGAGTCGCTGTAAATCACCCGATTGGTGATATTCTGCTTCTCTAAAAGGGCCAGTGCGTGGACAATTGCAAGAAATTCGCCGATGTTGTTGGTGCCTTTCACAGGACCGAAATGAAAGAGTTGCGTACCCGTTTGCAAGTCAATGCCCTGGTATTCCATCGGTCCGGGATTGCCGGAGCAGGCTGCATCCACAGCGATAGCAGCTGCCTTGACTTCCAAAGGCAATGGAAGCACGGTATCGTGGCGGGTTTCCGGTGGATTGTGCAGCATCTGTTGGTACAGTAGATAATGTGAATTCGGGATGGATTACATACGCTCCGGAACCTCGATTCCCAACAAACGCATACCGTTTTTGATGATTTTGGCTACATTCTTTGCCAATACCAGGCGTACTATTTTCTGTTTTTCGTCCTCTGCATTGAGGATACTGTAATCGTGATAGAATTGATTGAACTCTTTCGTTAGCTCGTAACAGTAGTTCGCAATGCCGCTGGGACTGTAATCTTTACCTGCTTGCAGCACCACCGAAGCATATTCGTTCATCTTCTGAATGAGTTCAATCTCCTTGTCATTGATAGGCATATCACCGGCAAGCGACGTCGGAACAGACTGCCCTTCGGCGTCGGCCTTGCGCAGAATGCTACGGATTCGGGCATAGGTATACTGAATGAACGGACCCGTATTGCCGTTGAAGTCGATGCTTTCAGCGGGATTAAACAACATATTCTTGCGTGCATCGACTTTCAAAATGAAATATTTCAGGGCGCCGAGACCCACGATTCGGGCAATGTTATTGCGCTCTTCATCGCTCATATCGGCAAATTTTCCTAACTCTTCGCTCGTCTTCCGTGCATCGGAAATCATCTCTTCAATCAGCTCATCGGCATCAACTACAGTGCCTTCGCGGCTTTTCATCTTGCCGTTGGGTAGTTCCACCATTCCGTAAGAGAAGTGAACGAGGTCTTTTCCCCATTCGAATCCCAAGCGGTCTAACAGCAAAGAGAGTACCTGGAAATGGTAATTCTGCTCGTTTCCGACGACATAAATCATCTTATGAAGTGCCGGATAGTCTTTGAAACGTAAAGCTGCCGTACCGATATCTTGCGTCATATAGACGCTCGTTCCATCCGAACGGAGAAGCAATTTTTGGTCTAATCCGTCGCCGGTAAGGTCTGCCCAGACGCTGTTGTCGGCTTTTCGGAAAAAGAGTCCTTGCTTTAAACCCTCTTCTACCTTTGCTTTCCCGACGAGATACGTGTCCGATTCGTAGTAGATTTTATCGAAACCGACGCCCAAAGCCTTGTAAGTCTCGTCGAAACCGGCATAAACCCAGTCGTTCATCCGCTTCCAGAGAGCCCGTACTTCGGGGTCACCCTGCTCCCATTTCACCAACATTTCGTGGGCTTCTTTCATCAGCGGCGCTTCCTCTTTGGCTTTTGTTTCGGCCGCTTCTTCGGTCATTCCCTCGCCAACGAATTGTTTTTTGAGTTGCGAAATCTCATCACGGTAATGCTGATCAAAGGCCACATAATAGTCGCCTATCAGATGATCACCTTTCTTTCTGCTCGTTTCGGGCGTCTCGCCGTTGCCCCATTTCAGCCACGCCAACATTGATTTGCAGATGTGGATACCGCGATCGTTCACGATGTTGGTCTTGATTACGCGATTGCCATTGGCCTGCATAATCTGCGAAAGGGCCCAACCCAAAAGGTTGTTACGCACGTGTCCCAGGTGCAAGGGCTTGTTGGTGTTGGGCGAAGAATATTCGACCATTACGAGCGGAGATGCTTCCGTAACAGGCTTTTCACCGAAACGGTCATCCGAATGGATGTCATTCAGCAGACTGATCCACGCTTCCGCTGCGATAACAAGATTCAGGAAGCCTTTCACCACATTGAAATTGGCCACGGCCTCACAGTGTTTGGCTACGTATTCGCCGATTTCCTGTGCTGTGTCTTCGGGTTTTTTACGCGATATTTTGAGGAAAGGGAACACCACAAGTGTGTAGTTTCCCTCGAAAGTTGACTTCGTTTTCTGCAACTGAACCATTGCTTCCGTCACCTCTTGTGCGTATAATTCCTTCACGGCTGCTATCACAGCGCGGCTTATCTGATTCTCGATTTTCATACCGTTCATTATCCGATAAAATGTGGTTTACAGTCTGCAAAGTTACGCATTTTCGTTAAGAGTAGGAGATTCGCTGCCGAGAAATTTCCATAAAGACGATAAAAAGGCAGAAGTTTTGGCCCAGAACTTTATCCGAAAGAATAGGAGAGGGAAGGGCGATAGCTATCTTCTGAAGAAGAATTAAGAGCGAAGTTTAGAATGCTTGGGAGTAAAATTTCTGCTCGGTTGTATTTTATTGATAATCAATTAAATACATAACTCGTTCCGATTAACGGTTAATCACCTTGCAATTAACGGTTAAACGCACGCCGTTTAACGGCTTTTTGCACGATGATTAACCGTTAATCGGAAACGTAGTGTAGTGTAATTGACATATATCGTATATCTCACTGATAATTAAAGTGTTGTAAAACCAATGCAAAAATGTAGGTCGATAGCATATAATTTGCTTTCTTTTGCCAATCAAGAACAACGGAATGAGGGTGAGATGTTTGGCGGATCAGCATTTTTTCAGTATCTTTGCTCCCGTAAATTCCATTATATAGGAAATGAGAATACTGTTGAAATCGGCTTTATTATTTATATTATCACTCACTGCATACAGCCTCCGCGCAACGGATTTCGTAGACTATGCGAGTCCGCTTGTGGGCACGGCGTCTTCTTACGAACTGTCGGCGGGCAACACTTATCCCGTTATTGCGATGCCGTGGGGGATGAATTTCTGGACGCCGCAGACCGGAAAGATGGGCGACGGATGGGTATATCGCTATACGGATCATAAGATTCGGGGATTTAAACAGACGCATCAGCCGAGTCCGTGGATTAATGATTACGGACAGTTTTCATTGATGCCGATGACCGGCAGAGCCGTATTCGATGAGGATAAACGGGCCAGCTGGTTCTCGCATAAGGCCGAAACGGTGGCTCCTTATTATTATAAGGTATACTTGGCAGACTATGATGTGACCACGGAAATTGCTCCGACGGAACGCGCGGCGATGTTTCGCATCACTTATCCCGATACCGACAGCGCTTTTGTCGTTATCGATGCGTTTGATAAAGAGTCGTATGTCAGGGTAGAACCTGAGGCTCATCGCATTGTGGGTTATACCACCCGAAACAGTGGCGGAGTGCCTAAGAATTTCCGAAACTATTTTGTTGTGGAATTCATTAGCGGCTTTTCGCATTGTGATTTGGTATTGAATGGCCGCCGACTGACGGATCTTCTCACAGCGAAAAGCCATCACTCTGGAGCCATTGTAAGTTTTTCGGCTTGCAAAGGGGCTCCCGTGGTTCTGCGGGTGGCTTCTTCTTTCATCAGTGAGGAGCAGGCTTTGCGCAATCTCGAAGAGTTGGGCAGCGACGATTTCGATACGGTCAA
Source organism: Hoylesella pleuritidis (assembly GCF_963541955.1). NCBI lineage: Bacteria > Pseudomonadati > Bacteroidota > Bacteroidia > Bacteroidales > Prevotellaceae > Hoylesella > Hoylesella pleuritidis. The sequence goes on from NZ_CAUTUT010000002.1 coordinate 172,341, forward strand.
GGAGAAAGGGAAGCGTCGGTGGAACGACGTTTTGAGTCGCATCGAGGTGCAAGACACTGATGTTGACCGTCTGCGCACATTCTATTCGTGCCTTTATCGGTCGCTCTTATTCCCGCGTCAGTTGGCGGAATACGATGCTGATGGTCGTCCTTGGCATTACAGTCCATATAATGGGCAGGTGCTTCCAGGCCTTATGTATACCGACACGGGCTTCTGGGACACGTTCAGGAGCCTCTTTCCGTTGCTTAATCTGCTGTATCCCGAGGTGAGCAAACGTGTACAAGAGGGACTCGTTAACGCTTATCAAGAGAGTGGTTTCTTGCCCGAATGGGCCAGTCCGGGGCATCGCGACTGTATGGTTGGCAACAATTCGGCCTCTGTTGTGGCCGATGCTTACCTCAAAGGCGTGCGTATCGGCAACATCGATACATTGTGGCAGGCCGTTGTTCACGGTGCTAACGCAGTACATCCCACGGTTTCTTCCACCGGTCGGCAGGGCTTTCAGTATTACAACCGACTTGGATTCGTGCCTTATGATGTGAAAATCAACGAGAGCGTAGCGCGTACTTTGGAATACGCTTACGATGACTGGTGTATCTATCAGTTAGGGAAAGCGTTGGGAAAGAGTGCTCGTGAGATCGATGTTTACCGCCGTCGGGCTCTTAATTATCGAAAAGTATTTGACCGGGAGACCTCTCTGATGCGTGGGAAAAACAAGAATGGACGCTTTCAACAACCGTTCAATCCACTGAAATGGGGTGACGCTTTCACCGAGGGTAACAGTTGGCATTACACGTGGTCGGTGTTTCACGACCCGCAAGGTCTTATTGATTTGATGGGTGGACGTGCTCGATTCAATGCGATGATGGACTCAGTTTTCCGCCTTCCACCTGTTTTTGACGACAGCTATTACGGTCAAGTGATTCATGAAATACGCGAGATGCAGGTGATGAATATGGGTAATTATGCCCACGGTAACCAGCCCATTCAGCATCAGATTTATCTATATGATTGGTCGGGACAGCCCTGGAAGACCCAGTTTTGGGTGCGCGAGGTAATGAACCGACTGTATTCGGCCGCGCCAGATGGTTATTGCGGCGACGAAGATAACGGTCAGACATCGGCTTGGTACGTGTTTTCAGCCTTGGGATTCTATCCCGTTTGTCCCGCCACTGACCAATATGCGATCGGCGCTCCGCTGTTTCGGTGTGCCTTGTTGCATCTCACTAACGGGCGGACTGTCACCCTTTCGGCTCCTGCCAACAGCGACTCCTGTCGCTATATCGGGGCTATCAGTATTGACGGAAAGTCCTATACGAAAACCTATTTCACGCATGACGAACTGTTGCAAGGCCCTATAATTAGTTTCGATATGCGTTCGCAGCCCGTTAAAACGTGGGGAACGGGTGCAGGAGATGTCCCTTATTCGTTCACAAATTACAACTATCGATAAATGAAACAATTCTCAACAACCCGTCGGGTGAGCCCTATTGCGTGGGTGCCCACGCTCTATTTTGCAATGGGTATGCCCTTTGTGGTGCTTAATATGGTGTGCTCGCTGATGTACAAAGGCTTTAATGTATCCGACACCGAGATAACATTCTGGACGGGACTCATTATGTTTCCGTGGACGTTGAAGCCCCTTTGGAGTCCGTTTTTGGAAATGTACCGTACCAAAAAGTTCTTTGTCGTCCTTACACAGATGCTCACCGGTGTGATGTTTGCATTGTTGGCATTCTCTCTTCATTTGCCTTCATTCTTCCCGATCACGGTCGGCATCCTTGCAGTTATCGCTTTGAGTGGGGCTACACACGACATTGCTGCCGACGGAACATATATGTCTGCGCTCACTACTGATGAGCAATCGAAGTGGATCGGATGGCAAGGCGCCTTTTATAATATCGCAAAGATCGTAGCTACGGGCGGCTTGGTATATCTTGCCGGAGTGTTTATTGATCGCTTCGGCGTGGTTAATTCGTGGACGATCATAATGCTGATTATCGGTATTATAATGCTCGTTTTGGGCTGTTATCACTTCTTTATCCTGCCGGGCGGAGGTAAACAGCTGGCCGAAAACAGGTCGCTGAAAGAGTCATTATATGAACTTTGGACTGTGTTTGTGGATTTTTTCCAGAAGAAACACATTGTCTATTACCTCTTTTTCATCATTCTTTATCGCTTTGCCGAGGGCTTCGTAATGAAGATTGTGCCGCTATTTCTTAAAGCACCGAGGGCAGATCAGGGGCTTGGTTTGGGCGAACGGGAGATAGGTTTGTGTTACGGAACGTTCGGAGCGGCTGCTTTTGTCATCGGATCGATACTTGCCGGCTATTACATTGCACATCGCGGACTGCGCAAATCGCTGTTTTCATTGGCCTTGGTATTCAACTTACCTTTCGTGGCTTACACCCTTCTGGCTTTTTACCAGCCGCAAAGTCTGTGGTTGATAGGCAGCGGAATCGTCCTCGAATACTTCGGTTACGGATTCGGTTTCGTAGGTTTGACGCTCTTTATGATGCAGCAAATCGCGCCGGGAAAGCATCAGATGTCTCACTATGCATTTGCTTCGGGCATTATGAACCTTGGAGTTATGCTGCCGGGAATGCTCAGCGGCGCGGTGAGCGACGCTTTGGGCTATCGCCATTTCTTTGTATTCGTGCTCTTCTGCACCATTCCCGCCCTCCTCATCACGTGGTTCGTACCTTTCACTTACGACGAGAATAACAAACAATAAATCATTTATAATGAATCATCTAACAATTCAAGGTCAGCCGCTTCCGCAAATGCCGTGGGAAGATCGGCCGTCAGACAGCAACGCGGTGATGTGGCGTTGCAGTGCCAATCCTATTATTCCACGGGATCTTTTACCTACATCCAACAGTATTTTCAACAGTGCCGTCGTGCCGTTCGGTACCGGTTATGCCGGCGTTTTCCGTTGCGACGACACCAACCGACGGATGGTGCTGCACGCAGGATTTAGTGATGATGGTGTGAATTGGCGCATCAACGAAACCCCTTTACGCTTTGAATGCGATGATCCGGAAGTCGGTCAGTGGATCTATGGCTATGATCCGCGGGTCTGTTTCATTGAAGATCGCTACTATGTAACGTGGTGTAATGGTTATTTCGGCCCTACCATAGGCGTGGCTTACACGTTCGACTTCAAGACTTTCCATCAAGTTGAGAACGCATTCTTGCCTTACAACCGCAATGGAGTACTCTTCCCGCGGAAGATTAATGGGCATTTTGCAATGCTTTCACGCCCCAGCGACACCGGACATACGCCTTTCGGAGATATCTTTTACAGTCAATCGCCCGACTTAGAGTATTGGGGACGCCATCGACACGTGATGTCCCCGGCTGCCTTTGAACAAAGTGCGTGGCAGTGTATGAAGATTGGTGCAGGGCCGATTCCTATCGAAACGTCCGAGGGTTGGCTGCTGTTCTATCACGGTGTGTTGCGTTCTTGCAACGGATATGTATATAGTTTCGGATCGGCTTTGCTTGATTTGGAACAGCCGTGGAAGCCTATTTACCGGTCGGGACCTTATTTAATAAGTCCCCAAAAACCGTATGAATGTATGGGAGATGTACCTAATGTCTGTTTCCCTTGCGCCGAATTACACGACCCCGAGACCGGTCGCGTGGCCGTATATTATGGTTGTGCCGACACGGTTACAGGCTTAGCATTCGGTTATATACCCGAAATCATCGAGTTTACAAGGAAGACCAGCATCATATAAAGGCTTAATTCCTTATACAGAAAACATAATTCATCATTTTAAGTAGGGAAAAGCAGAATCGTCTAAGACATCCTCTTTCCCTCACATTCAATAAAGGTATGCTTGCCGACAACCTGTTGCGGGCATACCTTTATTTTCTTACAGCGTTGCGAAAAGCATCTGATCGCACTACAACTAACCATTAAACGCACGATGATTAACGGTTAATCGCACTGCGTTTAACCGTTAGTTATCATACGATTAACCGTTAATTAGAACGGGGAATGTATTTAATTGAAAATCAATAACATATAAATTAAAATTCCGCAAGTGATCGATAACCCGAAATTTCAATCATTGTTCTATTCTCATTTCACATCAATTATCACCCATTACCATACAATTCAAAATATGCCAAATGGTCATTCGCATAGCGGATGTGCACGGAATGGCTTGACACCACAAAGTATTGGCACCGCTACTTCTCCCTCTTTACTCCACGATTAACGCTTAGTTGTACGACAAAAGACAGCGGGTTGCAACCTGTTTTTCATCGAATTGAAAAATCATATCTTTTGTTTTGCAGTCTCTTTGATTTGCACTAACTTTGCAAGCAACAAACAACGACGTTACGAATCATTATGGCGCAGAGACTGGTACAGACGCAAATGCAAAAGCTTTCACAGCAACAGAGGCTCTCACAACAGCAGATGTTGCAGGTGAGATTGCTCGAAATGCCGCTCACCGAACTTGAAGAGAGCGTCAATGCAGAGCTCGATGACAACCCGGCAATGGAGAGCAGTGAGCCCGATGATGCTCTGAGCGATACCCGCGAGGAGCAAGACGAGGTGCGCGAAGACGAGAGTTTCGACGAAAAAACGGAACGCGAAGAACGCGAGTCGGCCTTGGATGATGCTTTGCAGGGTATCGGTCGGGATGACGAAATGCCTCAGTCGCCAGCGTCTTACAATGATCCGAATGCTGATTACGAAGAGATTGTCTACGGAGACATTACTTCTTTCTATGATAAATTGAAAGAACAGATGGGCGAAGTGGAATTAACCGCACAGCAACAAGATGTGATGGAATATCTCATCGGGTCGCTTGACGCTGACGGATTGCTGCGAAAGGACTTGGATTCGATTTGCGATGAATTGGCTATTTATCACGGTTTGGATGTTGTGCAGCGTGAAGTGGAAGACGTGTTGCATATTTTGCAGTCGTTCGATCCGGCCGGAATAGGTGCCAGAAATTTGCAAGAGTGCTTGCTGTTGCAGATCGATCGCCGTCCGGCAAGTACTGTCCGCGATTTGACACGACGCGTAATTGCAGAATGTTTTGATGCCTTTACCAAGAAACATTGGGATAAAATACAGGCACAGTTGAGGCTTACCGAATCGCAGGTAGCGGCCGTTCAAAATGAGATCAGGCGTCTGAATCCGAAGCCCGGAGCCTCACTCGGCGAGACCGAAGGGCGAAACATCCAGCAAATAACGCCCGATTTCGTCGTTGATACAAATGACGACGGGTCGGTTTCATTCTCACTCAATCGCGGAACGATACCCGATTTGAAAGTTTCACCGACTTTCAGCGAGATGATCGATACCTATAAGAATAATAAGGAGGGGCTGAATCGAGAACAAAAGGCGGCTCTGCTCTATGCGAAGGAGAAAGTAGAGCGGGCTCAGAGCTTTATAGACGCGGTCAAACAACGACGTCGTACGTTGCAAGTAACGATGAAAGCGATCATCGATTGGCAGCTTCGATTCTTCCAAGAAGGTGATGAAGCCGATCTGAAACCGATGATTCTCAAAGACATTGCAGACCGAACGGGACTCGATATATCGACAATCTCGCGCGTAAGCAATGTGAAGTACGCGCAGACTAAGTGGGGAACGTTCCCGCTGCGATTCTTTTTCAGCGACGGTTATACTACCGATGACGGCGAGGAAATGTCGACTCGTAAGATCAAAATCGCCCTTCGTACGCTCGTCGAGCGTGAAAACAAACAACGACCGATGAGCGATGACCTTATCAAAGACGCTTTGGCCGAGCAGGGTTATCCCATAGCGAGGCGTACAGTGGCTAAATATCGTGAGCAGTTAGGCATCCCTGTGGCCCGCTTACGCAAGCAATAAGATGAAAGAAAAGGATATTATTCTGACTGCACGAGTGATGAGTATAGTCTTCACTCCGTTTTACCTACCGCTGGTCGGGCTCATAGCGCTGTTTACTTTCAGCTATATGGCGATGATGCCGTGGCGTTATAAGCTGTTGGTTCTTGCCTTGGTATATGTCTTTACGATACTGTTGCCCACAGTGTTGATACATGTTTACCGTCGCTATCAGGGTTGGACGCTCATCGAACTGGGTGCTAAGGAGCGACGGATGGTACCTTATATTCTCTCTATTTTGTGTTATTTCAGTTGCTATTATCTGATGAACGTGCTGCATTTTCCGCACTTTATGTCGCGTATTTTGATGGCTGCACTGCTCATTCAAGTAATTTGCGCATTGATAAATGTGTGGTGGAAGATTTCAACTCACACCGCAGCGATCGGCGGAGTAGCCGGAGCGCTGATGGCATTTGCCATTATTTTCGATTTCAATCCTGTGTGGTGGCTGTGCGTTGTGTTTCTGATTGCCGGACTGTTAGGTACAAGTCGCATCATCCTTCGTCAGCATTCGCTGCTTCAAGTATGTGCAGGCTTCGTCGTGGGAGCCGTGAGCGGGTTTTGGATTATATTGTAGATAAGGTGGCAAGTAAACGAGTTAATGAGAAGATAAGGACTGATCGGGTAGACGAATCAATAAGTAAACGAGTTGACAAGGATAGTAACAGTATGATAAAACAGTACAAAATATAGGAGAACTTCTCATTAACTCGTCAACAATTAACCCTGTTCACGATTAAAAAATAGAATGAATATGACACCATTAGTTAGTATTATTATGGGTAGTACAAGTGATTTGCCTGTGATGGAAAAGGCTTGTAAGTTTCTGAATGAAATGCAAATTCCGTTTGAAGTCAATGCACTCTCGGCTCATCGCACACCCGATGCGGTAGAATCATTTGCCAAAGGGGCGGCCAATCGCGGTATTCGGGTGATCATTGCAGGTGCAGGTATGGCGGCAGCATTACCTGGTGTCATTGCGGCTTCAACTACTTTGCCTGTCATCGGCGTACCAATTAAAGGGATGCTTGATGGTCTTGACGCAATGCTCAGCATCATTCAGATGCCTCCGGGCATACCCGTTGCAACCGTGGGAGTCAACGGATCAATGAATGCTGCTATCCTTGCAGCTGAGATTTTGGCGCTGACCGATCCGCAGATTGCCCGGAAAATGACAGCATATAAGACCGGTTTAGGAGCCAAAATAGAGAAAGCCAACCGAGAATTGGCCGAAGTCAAGTACGAGTTTAAGACCAATTAAGAATAAGGAACAAGTCTCACACCGCCCCTCTCCAAAAGAGAAGGAGAATGATTGAAGGGAAATGAGACCGCAAATTCTATCTAATAAATCAATAAAATGAGCTTACATTCTCCCTCTCTTTTGGAGAGAGATGGGGCGAGGCCGATGTTTTGAGTATATGATTGACCTTTTCAATTACTGTCGTCGCGCGTCATCCGTAGCCCGGGTGGGGGCTGTGGGGATCGGCGGAGACAATCCGATACGAGTGCAGTCGATGACAACCACCGACACGAATGATACGGATGGCAGCGTGGCACAGGCCGAACGAATCATTAAAGCAGGTGGAGAACTCGTGCGTCTGACCACACAGGGCGTGCGGGAAGCCGAGAATCTGCGCGCGATCAACGCCAAATTGCGCGGCAATGGCTATGATACGCCACTCGTTGCAGATGTTCATTTCAACCCGAAAGTGGCTGACGTGGCTGCGCTTTACGCTGAAAAGGTGCGTATTAATCCAGGAAACTACGTAGATCCGGCCCGTACTTTCAAGCAATTGACTTATACCGATGAGGAGTATGCACAGGAGTTGAAGAAGATTGAAGCCCGATTCATACCTTTTCTCAACATCTGTAAGGAGCAGCATACAGCCATTCGGATCGGTGTTAATCACGGTTCGCTCTCGGATCGAATACGTAATCGTTACGGCGATACGCCCGAAGGAATCGTCGAAAGTTGCTTGGAGTTTCTGCGAATCTGCAAGAACGAGCATTTCAAAGATGTGGTAATCTCCATCAAGTCATCCAATACCGTGGTGATGGTCAGGTCTATGCGCTTGCTCGTCGACGCAATGGAGCGCGAAGATATGCACTATCCGCTTCACTTGGGAGTGACTGAAGCCGGTGAGGGTGAGGACGGACGGATTAAGAGTGCGGTAGGAATCGGAGCACTGTTAGCCGACGGAATCGGCGATACCATCCGCGTTTCGCTCAGCGAAGAGCCCGAAGACGAAATTCCCGTAGCCCGTCATCTGGCTGAGTATATCATAAAACAAAAGTCTGATCATCTATTGGTGCCGGGCCAACAGGCCGACAGTTTCGATTATCTTAGGCCTCAACGGCGGAAGACGAAACCTGTAAACGGAATCGGTGGAACGAATGTTCCTGTGGTGATCAGTACGCAACGAGGGGGGAGCTCCGCCTCTCCCAAAGGCGGGAAGACCGCTAATGAGAGGGAAAGAGAGGTCGAGTTGATCGTGAACGGCGGTAAAAAAGAACTCAATCCCGACTATATCTACGTCGGTCAAGAGCTTCCCGGGCGTCTCGATCCGTCTCAACGGTATATCGTTGACTACAATGTCTATCCCCAGTTGATAAAAAACACTCCCTTTCCTACGGTAGAGGGAGCGGGAGAGCAGCTTCTTCCGTTGCGGGAAAGGCTCTTCCCCATCTTTCCGCACAATGCCATTCCGTTTATCAGTCTGATCGATTCGCCTCTCAAATTTCTTGTGTTGCAGTTCGGAGCAACCAGTGATGAGTATCTGGCTTGCCTGCGGCACCATCCCGAAGTGGTTGTAATCTGTATGAGTAACCATAAGAATCGCTTGGGCGAACAGCGTGCTTTGGTACACGAATTGATGCAAAACGGCATTACCAATCCTGTTGTTTTTGCACAGATGTATCGCCATTCGACGGCCGAGAAAGGCGATTTTCAACTCGAAGCGGCCGCTGATATGGGGGCGTTAATGATTGACGGACTCACTGACGGGGTGTGGCTGATGAACGACGGAGATATTCCTCGGCACGAGATCGACGCTACGGCATTCGGTATTTTACAGGCTGCCCGCCTGCGAACGAGCAAGACCGAGTATATCAGTTGCCCTGGATGCGGCCGTACGTTATATGACTTGCGTACCACAATAGCCCGTATCAGGAAGGCCACCGAGGGTATGAAAGGTCTTAAAATAGGCATTATGGGCTGTATTGTCAACGGTCCCGGTGAGATGGCCGATGCCGATTATGGTTACGTCGGAGCCGGTCCCGGCAAGGTTTCGTTATATCGTGGGCAGATGTGTGTTGAACATAACATCCCCGAAAAGGATGCTGTGGAACATCTGTTGGCACTTATCAATGCCGATAAACGCAAGGAAGAGTAAGGGCATTTCTTCTTATTTTTTTGTCAAGAAACTTTATCAAATAGCCCCGATGATACTCCGTTATTTTCTATCGGACTGTCAGCGGGGTGAAAATACGCGAAAAACAGACTTTTGATAACTTATTAATTGTCAGGCAACTATATTAAACTGACAATTGGTTCTTGTTTAAAATGTGTGTAAAAAGCCCTTAATGAGTGTGTGAAAAACTGTTTTTTACAGTCTCATTGACTGTTTTCAGGTGCTCGATTTGCCGTTAATCGTTTCTGAAAATCAGTTGAACGTTGAACAAAGTACTGTTTTTCGTCCTTAAAACGGTGTTTTCCCGTGCTGGATTATACGGCTGAACAGGTGTCTTTTTGTCCTGTTTTTTCATATCATTATATAAGTCAACGAGTTGAAAAGTTAACCAATGAACGAGTGGATAAGCCTCTTCATCCCCTTGTTTATTTGTCAACTCGTCTCCTTGTTAACTCATTCCCTTGTCCATTTACTTAATTGTTTGATCGTGAACAACTTCCGGATCGGGCGCATTGGGATTCATATCGTTGTATGCAGAAGAAAGATCAGACCGGTCAATGTCCGTCTTTCGATTTACAGGTCGTTTCCAATCGCGGAGCGAATGGGTGAAAAGCCAATCGTAAGTCTTCTTCATATAAAGGATGCGCGCAAGTGCACCGTGTGACGCTCGGGGCAACCAGTCGAACCGTAAGCGGCTGTCTAAATGCTTGCGTTGCAGTTCTTCCACCACCGTTTGCGATTGGCGGATAGGTACGGCGCGGTCTGCCGTACCGTGAATAATCCACAACGGCAGTCGGCCCAACCCCTCTTTGTCCTTCAACGTGCATCCTCCGCACAGCGCCATAGCTGCCGCCACCTTGTCGGGATAGGTTCCGGCGAAGTCCATTGTGCCGTAACCGCCGAGGCTCATCCCTACGACATAGACCCGTGTTGAGTCCATTGCGTAGTGGCGTTTGGCCCATTCGAGCACATCATTGATTTTCTTCGGGTTCCACGCTCCGCCCGGATTCTGCGGCACTAAGACCAAAGCCTCGATCTCACGACCACGTACGATGGCGTCCAAAGGGCCGTAACGGCGCACTCGATTGAGGTCGCGCCCACAAAGACTTTGCCCGTGCAGGAAGATAATTACGGGTGTACGCTCTAATGAGTAATAATAGTCCAGGGGTGTATAAATCCAAAAGTTATAGCCGCCGGGGATAGAGTCTTTCACCGGTCGAATAAAATCATATTGTGCATGAGCGGTTGTCAGCATCAGCAACAGTGTACAGACCGCGAGCATTCGTTTAATGGATAAGGTCTTCATCAATGTCTTTTGATTGGTCTCTTCGGTACAAATATACGAAAAATCAACGTGAACGGAGTGGGATTTGATGATTATTAACGCGATGCACAACAGCAGAATTCTCGCCGAAAAATCATCAACGCATTCGGATTTTTCTTTATCATTTGCAACGAATTGCAGTTAACTATTGTCTAATAACCGAGATTATGAAGCGATGAATATAGCTCTTCTGCTCTCCCGGATATTCAAGTTGATGCCCGCAAGCGTGGTTAAAAGCATTGAGGTCATTACCAATCCGGAGGCGAAATACGATGTAGAAGGAGCCGTAGGAGTCCTTAATCTCGTGATGAATGCTCCTCGGGGGGCAGCCAAGTCAATGGATATGCCTGGCCAAACACTACGACAACTTTATCGAACAACAGTCGCAAACCGGAATGATGAACAGCATTAGGGTCGGAAGTAATAATTTATGGTTGGGAATAAACGATAAATAATTTTCTATTTAGGTATCAGATAAAAGAATAAAAATACCCGCATCCTTTTCGGAATGCGGGTATTTGCAGTTTTATTTGTGAGACTTAAAGGTCGAACTCGTTGTTATGGTCTAAGCTATCGTTGAAGTCTCGCGGTTCGCGTTCTGTCATCGGGTCGTGAAATTCGCGGTCTTCGCGATCCTCACGATGCTCGAAACGGCGTGGCTGACGGTCGTTATTGAATGAGCGCCGATCGTTATGGTCGCTGTGTTCACGGCGTGATTGGCGGTCGTTTCCACCCTGGCGGCGGTCTCCTCTGTCGCCCGATTCACGCCGAGGGCGACGTTCGCGCTCGACATATCCTTCCGGTTTGGGCATCAACACACGGTGAGAGAGTTTGTATTTACCTGTCTTCGGATCGATATCAAGCAGTTTCACCTGAATCTTGTCACCCTCTTTGATACCGGCTTCTTCTACGCTTTCGAGACGTTTCCAATCTATTTCGGAGATGTGAAGCAGTCCGTCCTTGCCCGGCATAATCTCAACGAAACAGCCGTAAGGCATTATCGAGCGTACGGTTCCATCGTAAACTTCTCCTACTTCGGGGATGGCCACGATGGATTTAATCTTGGCAATGGCAGCGTCTATGCTCTCCTTGTTGGGTGCACTGACCTGAACGGTACCCTTGCCGTCCACTTCATCGATGGTGATTGTGGCTCCGGTTTCTTCCTGCATCTGCTGAATAATCTTTCCGCCGGGGCCGATCACGGCACCGATAAACTCTTTGGGAATATCGAATTGTTCAATTCTCGGCACCTGAGGTTTGAGCTCTGCGCGTGGTTCTGCAATCGTTTCAGTCAGCTTCCCGAGGATATGCTCACGGCCAGCTTTGGCTTGCATCAATGCTTCTTCAATGATTTCAAAACTCAATCCGTCGCATTTGATGTCCATTTGCGTAGCTGTTAGACCGTCTTTTGTACCCGTTGTCTTGAAGTCCATATCGCCTAAGTGATCCTCATCACCCAATATATCGCTCAGGATTGCATATTTGTCTTCGCCCGAATTCTTGATAAGTCCCATCGCAATACCGCTTACCGGCTTCTTCATTGGTACACCGGCATCCATCAAAGCCAATGTACCCGCACAAACGGTAGCCATTGACGACGAGCCGTTACTTTCTAAAATCTGACTTACCAAACGCACCGTATAAGGAAATTCTGCGGGAATCTGGCCTTTCAAACCGCGCCAAGCTAAGTGTCCATGACCGATTTCGCGACGTCCGACACCGCGTTGTGCCTTAGCCTCTCCTGTGCAGAAGGGTGGGAAGTTATAGTGGAGCAGAAACCGCTGATAGCTTTTGTCGAGCACATCGTCAATCAGTTTCTCATCAAGTTTGGTTCCGAGCGTACACGTCGAGAGGCTCTGTGTCTCTCCGCGAGTGAAAATCGCACTGCCGTGAGGCATTGGAAGCGGACTAACTTCGCACCAGATAGGACGGATCTCATCCGTTTTGCGACCATCGAGACGCTTGTCCTCGTCAAGAATACATCTCCGCATCGCATCGCGCAGCACGTCATCATAATAGCGCGCAGCCTCAGCGTGCTTCTCTTCAAGGTCATCGGCAGAGAGGTCCGTATGTGTTGTGTCGTACTTTTCAAGAAAATCGGCAATGATTTTATCAAAGGCGTCGTGCCGTTCTTGTTTAGGCAACGCCTGTTTCGTTATGTCGTAAACGGGCTGATAGAGCTCATCGGTAATCTGTTTGCGCAGTTCTTCGTCGTTGATCTCGTGATCATACGTCCGCTTAATGTCCTTACCTAACTCCTTGGAAAGAGCTGTTTGCAATTCGCACATCGGCTTGATAGCAGCCATTGCGGCTTTCAAAGCACCGATCATATCTTGCTCCGAAACTTCTTTCATCTCTCCTTCGACCATCATAATATTCTCGGCCGAAGCACCAACCATAATATCCATATCCGCATCTTCCATCTGTTCGAAAGTAGGATTGATGACATACTCGCCGTTGATACGAGCTACACGAACTTCGGAAATAGGACATTCAAAAGGTATATCTGATACGGCCATCGCGGCGGAAGCAGCGAAACCCGCAAGGGCATCAGGTTGATCGACACCGTCGGCCGATAAAAGCATCACGTTGACAAATACTTCTGCGTGGTAGTTTGATGGGAAAAGCGGCCGCAAAACGCGGTCAACCAGCCGAGAAGTCAATATCTCGTTGTCGCCGGCTTTGCCTTCGCGCTTGGTGAATCCGCCAGGGAAACGTCCTGCTGCGGCGTATTGCTCGCGGTAATCAACCTGCAAAGGCATAAAGTCTGTGCCGGGAACTGCATCCTTTGCTGCACAAACAGTTGCGAGCAGTACGGTGTTTCCCATTCTCAGGACAACTGAACCGTCGGTCTGTTTTGCAACTTTCCCGGTCTCAATGCTGATAGTTCTGCCATCAGGCAATTGAACTGTTTTCGTAATTACGTTCATCTAAAAA